>JAISZP010000293.1 GCA_031269135.1 Deltaproteobacteria bacterium
GCCGTTTGTTTGGGCCAGCGAGTGCGCCTCCGCCGTCTCAAAGATGGTCGCTTCTCCCTTGCGCTCTCCGGAGGGGCTTTGAACGGTGAAGACCTGGCCGGGGAGAGCCCCCATAGACATGCCGAGGTTTATCAAGACTCTGTCCTGCTGAAGCACCTGGACAATCTGCCCATAGGAGTTTATCAAATCTCCGAAGCCGATCGCCGGCGAGGGGGTCCGGCGACCAAAGGCGAAATGAAGGGCGCAGTCGGCTTTCTCCATCAAGGCCTCGGCGGCGACGGAGGGGTCATGAAAAGGGCTTTGAGGGTCAAGAGCCAGATCTTGCGGGTGGAGGGCGTAGGCGCAATAGTACTGGGTGGTCGGATATTTTTTTAGAAAAGTCGCGCGGATGTTGTTCAGCAGCGACAGCGCTTCGGAGGCGTCGGCTCTAAAGATGATCCCTAAGCGCCGATCGCTTAATCTCGCGGTGGAGATGAGATCCGGCGTCGTTTTGAGGATAGAGGACAGTTCTTTGACGTCGGCCTTGGCCGAGCGTTTCGCCGAACCCACTTCAAAGAGAGCCAACACCAGCTCGGGAGCGGCTCCGCCTTCCCAGAGTTTAAGAGCTTTAGGGCCGCTGGTCATTGGGGCGAGGAGTTTTTTCAGCTTGAAATAAAAGAAATCTCGGTTATTTAAGCCTGTTTCGGAGTCGGTGGTCAAGGCCTTTTTAAGAGCTATTTTTTCCAAGGCGGCTAAAATGAACTCCGGAAAGAGGTTCAAAACCTCTTTTGAGGCTCTCTCATGTCCCGGTTTCAACCTAAGAGAGACGTAGCCGAGGATTTGGTCGCGAAACGAGAGAGGACTCGACAGGTCGTCGTCTTTGTCTGGGGCGTCAAGAAGGCGGAATTGGTAGTTCGGCAGGTAACGGCTCAGTTCGGCTTCCAATACCTTTCGATATCTGTGTAGATTTCCTGGCCGCAAGGGGGACCTAAAGTTCATTTTTAAGCGCTCTCAGCTAGTGTTTGGCCGGGTGGAGATGCGGCCTGTCAGGCGTCGCCTTTCGCCGAATGATTAGACGCAGCCCTCCGGCTTAGTCAAACCTGCCATTTTGGAGGCGCCTTTGCCGGGACCGGAGGGGAAAAGCTCATAGATGTATTTCATTTTAAAGCCGGTCACCGCAGTGAAGTCTCTGACCCTCGGAGGTTGTCCGTGCTTGGTCTGATAGGAGCGAAGCAGTTGGATGACTTCCAAATGGTCTTCGGTCATCTCTTCGATCTCTTCGGACTCTCTGACGATTTCCACCCAGTCTTCGTCCCACTGGTTCGGATCCAGCAGAAAGCCCTCGTTGTCGACCAGGTAGGTTTTACCGTTTTTTTCCAAAGTCGGCATAAATCCTCGATTGGATTAAAGGCATAAAAGTAGCGTATTTGCGCCCAATTCCTCAAATCGCGAAAAAGACGCCTTCGCGAAAAAGAAGCCATCGTGAAAAAGAGGCCATCACGAAAAAGACGCGGGAGCTATTTGGTTTTATCGCTTAAAGGCGCCCCGGCTCTTCCTATGACCGAAACAGCTCGTTCGACGACGTCAGGATCGCTTAAAAGCTCAGGCCTGACATCTCTGGTTTTAGCCATTGCTTCGGCGAGACGGAAAGCCGCGATTTGTTGGTGGTTTCCGGAAAATAAGATGCTGGGAACAGCCAGTTTTCTAAAGACGCGAGGCCGAGTGTAGACAGGGTGCTCCAACAGGCCGTGGTTGTGACTTTCCTCTATGATGGAGTCCCCGCTTCCCAAAAAACCCTCGATAGTCCTGGCCAGAGCTTCGATCAAGATCATAGCCGGGACCTCCCCGCCGTTGACCACGTAGTCGCCGATGGATATTTCCTTATCCACATAGAGATCTATGATCCTTTGATCGACGCCTTCGTAGCGGCCGCAGATCAGAGCAAGCCGCTTATGCTCAGAGAGCGTTTTGACCAGGTTCTGGTTTAAGAGCTGCCCTGATGGAGTGAGGTTTATGATCAAGGGCCTGGGCGAAATCCGTAAAATATCGTCTAAGGCCTCGGCCAGCGGCTCAGGTTTCAACACCATCCCGGGACCGCCGCCGTAAGGTCGATCGTCTGCCGTTTGATGGCGATCGTGGGTAAAATCACGGATATTTATGGTGTTTACGGTCAAAATCCCTTTGGCTATGGCTTTGGCCAAAAGAGATTGACTTAAAAATGAGGTGAAGATCTCGGGAAATAGGGTCAACACTTCAAAGATCATGGTTGGTCAGTCCAATAAGCCAGGGACAGGTTCGACCTCGATGGTTTTAGCTTGGAGATTCACCGCAGGGACGTATTCGTCGGTAAAAGGCACCAAAAATTCGCGATCTTCGTCGACAATCACCAAAATCCAACCCCCAGCCTTGTTTTCCATGAGTTTTTCCACACGACCGAGTTTAAGGCCGGTGGTGGTCAAGGCTTCAAGATTCAACAAGTCGGCTAAGTAATATTCGTCTTCTTCCGTAGGCGGCAGAATAGAACGCTCCACGCACAATTGGAAGCCTTTGAGGAGCTGGGCGGTCTTTCGGTCATGGTGACCCTTGACCTTCAGCAACACTCCCGCCTCCACCCTGCGGGCCTTAGAGACCTCAACCTTCTTTGGAGGAAGCTGGTCAGGGTCTCTAGGGACAAGCCACAACGGGGTCTTGCCGTTTAAAAGCAGCTCAGGGTCCTGCGTGTTGTAAATCGACACCAGCACCATTCCTATGGAACCGTGCGGTCTCAATATGTGTCCTATCGGGATGAGTTTGTCTTCGGACATGGCCATCAAAAACTCAAAGCATTAATTGGCCGCGCCGTTGTAAAGCGAAGCCTCCAAGGAGCTGAGCGCCTTGGAACGGTTTAGCGGCATGAACAATAAGCGCAGCGGCTTTAGGCGAGCGAACCAAGAAACCAAGAAACCAATTAGGCGGCCTTGCTTTAGGCGGCCTTCTTGGGCTGGTCTCGTCAGCTCAAAACGCTTTTGACCTTGCGGCGTTTAAGCGATCAGGCTTGGCCTTTTTTGGCCTTAATCAGACTCGCCACCGTTTCGGAAGGCTTGGCGCCTTTGGCGATCCAGCTGTCTAAAAGCTCTGTCTTGATCTCGAAATAGGCCGGGTTTTTGTTGGGATCGTAAAAGCCTACGATGTCAAGGAAGCGGCCATCACGCTTTGCGGCGCTGTCGGCCACCACCAGGCGGTAATACGGTTTTTTCTTGGCTCCTAGGCGGGCTAGTCTTACTTTGAGGGCCATTATGCTCTGTACTCCTTGCAGGCGGCGGTCCTGCCGCCTTTAGTCGAATATGCCTCATATTTAAACTATAGGTTTAAACTACATGTTTAAACGATAGGTTTAAACGATGGAATTGAACCATAGATTTAAACTATAGATTTAAAGTATGGCGCGTGAAAAACAACAAGTTTAATGAAAGCCCTGTGAAGGGCTTGATTTGCCTTTTGGTTAGAGGTTAGCGAGATAAAAAAGAGGCGACGAAAACAATGCGTTAAATAAATAAAGGAAACAACAAAAAATTATGATGAACAATATTGCAGGCTAACGACAAGCTGTTGATAGGCTATCGACAGGCCGTCAATAAACCATCGACAAGCCGTCGACAAACCACTGACGAACCATCGACAACCCATCATCAAGCTGCGACAAGTTAGAAGGTTTTGGTGAAACGCTGCAACAAGCCGTTTAAACCTGGTTTGGAGGCGTTGCGGAGCAATTTTTGAGTCTCCGTAAAAGATTTCAGCAGTTTCGTGACGTCGGAGGTGGTGGTGCCGCTTCCGGAGGCGATGCGTCGTTTGCGACTGTTGTCTATTATACGACAGTCCAAGCGCTCTTGGATAGTCATGGAGTCTATCATGGCGGTCAGTTTTTGTATTTGTTTGGCGTCCGGCGTGGCGTCTTTGAGCTTTTTCAATTTTCCCAGGCCGGGAATCATGCTCAAGAGCGTTTCCACGGAACCCATTTTGCCAATCATGTTAAGCTGGGAGCGGAAGTCGTTTAAAGTGAATTTTCCGCGCTCCATCCTACTGTACATCGACTGGGCTTCTTTTTCGTCTATGTTTTCCTGAGCCTTTTCGATGAGGCTCAAAACGTCGCCCATGCCTAGAATAAGAGAAGCCATGCGGTCAGGGTGGAAGGGCTCGAAAGCGTCGAGTTTTTCGCCTACGCCGATGAACTTTAGGGCGGCGCCGGTCACGGCTTTGATCGATAAGGCCGCGCCGCCCCTGGCGTCGCCCTCCATCTTGGTGAGTATGACGCCGGTCAGGCTGAGTCTTTGATTGAAGTCAGTGGCGATGCCTACCGCTTGCTGACCGGTCATGGCGTCGGCCACCAGCAAAGTCTCGACGCAGTTGGAGGCCGCTTTGAGCTCGGAGAGCTCCTTCATCAGCTCTTCGTCTATCGAGAGCCGCCCTGCGGTATCGATTATGACCACATCCGAGCCGTGGGAGCCGCAAAGCTTCAAGGCGGAATCGACTATCTCCACCGGCCTCATCTCGACTGTGGAGGGATAAACCGGGACGTTCACTTCTTGGGCGAGTTTGGTGAGCTGGGTGATGGCGGCGGGTCTGGCCACGTCGGCCGGGACCAAGTACGGGAAGTGTCCTTGCTTTTTGAGGTACAGGGCGAGTTTGCCGGCTGTGGTGGTCTTGCCTGATCCCTGAAGACCGATGAGCATGATGGCCCAAGGCGGTTTTCCCTGAAGTTTGAGGCCCGAGAAGCCTTCGCCCATGACGGCGACAAGTTCGTCATAGACGATCTTGATCACCTGCTGCCCGGCGGTGATGCTTTTGAGCACGTCTTGCCCGACGGCTTTGTCGGTTACGGTGGCTAGGAAATTCTTGACGACGTTGTAGTTGACGTCAGCCTCCAACAAGGCGAGTCTGACTTCCCTCAGCGACTCTTTAAGGTCGCTTTCGGTTATCCTTCCGCGACCGCGAAGTTTTTGGAATATATTTGAAAATTTATCTGAAAGATTGTCGAACATATCTGTTAACCATTCATTTTATAAATTTTTTTGTTGAATTATAGTCCGGGCTGCTCGGCGCTGTTGAAATAGGCTTCCAGCGTCAAAGGCAGCTTGATCCTTGAGGCCATGCTGCGGCTGGAGGCCCAGTAGCTGTAGCCGGTGCGCGAAAGGGCGGTTCTGGCGGCCTTTTTTCGTTCGCTGAGAGTGGTCGGATCAAGCTCGGCCTCGTCGGCGACTTTAGTTTCGTGCACATACAGGACTAAGTAGCCGGGGTTGTCGGCGGTTTCGACCTTAAGCGGCTTGTTGACCCGATCGCCGACTCTGCCGAGGTTGAAAAATTCGTCCATCAGATCGTTGGGCGCGACATCGGCTAAATGAGCGCCTGCTTCATAAAAACGCAGCCGGGAAAACAGATTCGTTTTGCCGTGATCGACGTCCGAGCTTAAGGTTTCGATCTGGGCGTCCCAGCCGTTTTCGGAGGCGAGCTTGAGAAAAGCGGCTGCTTCGTCTCTGGCCATTTTAGCGGCCATTTCTTTCTTCCAGCCTTCAGCGACGAGTTCGGCGGTCTGTTCGTCGTCGAGAGGCGGAACGACGGATTCTATTTTTTCAATGGGCGTATAAAGAACAAGCTTATCGGCAGAGTCGAGAGGCTCTCCCACTTGTCCGATAGGGGTATCGACGGCATCTTGAATGCGGGAGGCGTTAGCCTCGAAAAAATCAGGGGCGTTTGTTTCGTTGGAGAAAAATTCGCTCGTTTGCGTTTTTAGGCCGTGG
>JAISZP010000356.1 GCA_031269135.1 Deltaproteobacteria bacterium
CCACGGCCAAAAGCTTGGCTTGGAAGAGTTGGCTCGCAATCCGTTGACGTTCCAGCAGTAAAGTTTCATAGAATTTTGACTAAATATGGAGTTTTTTATTAAATTTTGTCGCTATCTGAAAAATCAGTTGTTTATTTATAATGAGCGCTGATTTAAAACGGCGAATCCGTCAAAAAGTCGAAAAGCGACTGCCGCGAAAAACGGCGATTTCCAGACCGCTTTTAGTTTTAATTGCGGCCTTTCTTGAAATCCATCAGCCTGTCGATGAGGTGACTGAAGCGAGCGTTTTCTTTGTTGTTATGGACGGCGTCTCTTAGGGCCTCAGGAGAACCCACCAAAAAGACCATCTGACGTCCCCTGGTCACAGCGGTATAAATGAGCTTTCTTCTGAGCATTATGGAGTGTGAAGTATGAATAGGTATGACGACCGCAGGGAACTCGGAGCCTTGAGCCTTGTGAACCGTGGAAGCCCAAGCCGGAGTCAACTCGTCCAAGTCCGTGAAGTCGTAACTGGCCTTTTTGTCGTCAAAGGCCACCTGAAGTTCTTGGCCCTCAAGATCTATCGAGTCGACAAGTCCTAAATCCCCATTAAACACGTTTCTGGTGTAGTTGTTGCGTATCTGCATCACCCGATCGCCCTTCTTCAAGACCATGCCGAAACGAGCGACGGAGAGATTAGGCTGCGGGTTTAAGATTTTGCCTAAGCAATTGTTGAGGTTGACTGTTCCCAACTCTCCCTTCCTGGTGGGAGATAAGACCATGATGTCGTTTATGGGATTTAGGTTTAGTTTTCTGGGGATCCGCTCGGAGACCAGCCGTAGGATCTTGTCGATTATTTTTTCCGGCTCTTGTTCGGCGACGAAGTGGTAATCGACGTCCGGAGAAGTGGATAATCCGATGGGAACTTTGCCCTCGTTTATCATATGGGCGGCGGTGATTATCAAGCTCTCGTCGGTTTGTCTGTAGATCTTTGTGAGCTTTTTTGTAGGCATCAAGCCGGATTCGATCAGATCCGACAAGACTTTCCCTGGCCCCACCGGCGGCAACTGATCTTGGTCGCCGACAAGAATCAAAGCCGTGTGACTTGGAAGCGCCCCCAACAGTTGGTTCATCAGAACTATGTCTATCATCGAGGCTTCATCGACCAAGAGCATGTGGAGATCGAGTCGATTATCCGGCCCGTGGACAAAGCCGCCTCCTCTTGAAGTGCATTCCAATAATCGGTGGATCGTCGAGGCGGGGAATCCCGTCGCCTGGCTGAGCCTTTTAGCCGCGCGCCCGGTGGGCGCGACTAAGGCGATCTTAGGAGTGACCACCCGCCAGATGTCGCAGATGGCCTTGGTCATGGTCGTTTTACCTGTTCCAGGGCCTCCGGTTATGATCACGCATTTGGAGGTGATGGCCAGTTGCGCCGCTTCTTTTTGGTCGTCGCTTAAAGCCAGACCAAGTTTCTGTTCAGCCCAAGCCAAGGCCTTTTCCGGCCTCGGAACGCCGACCGCGAAAGGACTCGAGAGTATGGAACAGATGGCTCTCGCCACCCACACCTCCGCTCGGTGAGTTTGCGGGTGGTAGATATCCAAGTGACCAGGCTCCGACTGAGGTTCGGCCATCACCCTTCCGGCCAAAGATATCTTGGCCAGAGCCGCCTGCAATTCTATTTGATTGTTGCAGGTCAATAGCTTGGCTGTGTTGGCGATTAATATATTTGAGGGGATATAGTCATGCCCGGATTTGACGGCTTCATCTAAGCAGTATAAAAGTCCGGCCTCAAGGCGCTGCGGGCTGTCTGGAGCGAAACCTAAGGATTTGGCCACTTTATCGGCTGTTAAAAAACCGACTCCGAATATCTCGTGCGATAGGCGATAAGGATCTTCTCTGATTGCGGCCTCGGCGCCGGCGCCGTAGCGCTTAAGGATCTTGGCGGCCAGAGACGGTCCCAGCCCAAAGCTGGATAAAAAGGCCAAAAGTTGCTTCAAGCCGACGGTCGAGCGCCAAGCCTCTATGATCTTCTCTCTTCTGATGGGACCCAATCCGGCGACTTCGGTTAGACGCTCAGGCGCCTTATCCAAGACTTCCAAGACGACGCTTCCGAAAGTGTCCACCAGACGCGCCGCCAAAATAGGTCCTACGCCTTTGATGAGGCCTGAGCCTAAATACTTTCTGAGTCCTGATTCATTTTCCGGGGGACGGGTCTGACAAAAGTCGACTTCAAACTGCCTGCCGAAACGGGGGTGACGCTTAAATTCTCCGGTAAGTTCGACCAATTCGCCGACGGTCGGGAAATTAAGTTGCCCCACTGCGGTTACGCCTTGCTGAGAACCGTCAATTTTCAGGCTAACTATTGAGAACCCACTCTCATCATTTAAGAAGTTGACCTTCTGAATTTGTCCGGTTATGGTTTCTGTCAAGTTGATGGCTCCTCTAATGTCGCCAAAGCCAAAGCCAATTTCACCCCTGAGGTGGGAAAAACTTGGTTGGCCAAGGCCGGGGCCAGTTTCCATCGTCCTTCGGGGGTTAAGGCTACCCTTATGTGAAACTCTTGGATAAACTGGTCTTCAATTACTTTTGCGGCTAACAACCCTTCTTTGAGGGTCGAATCGTAGATAAATCCGCCGAAGATGACCGTCGGGTCGCCGGTTCGGTTTTCAGGGCGGTAATTTTGGGGATTTATCGAACTGCTGTAGCTGGGCTTCATTTCATTAAAACCTGAGGCCGAAAGATGAGGGTGACCGGTTTTACGTCCGATTATGTGAAAGAAATTCCGCTGACCGCCGGAGAGCCATTTGCGCTCGTATTTAGTGTTCAACATGGCCTGTTGTTCATTCACTTCCAAGCAAAGGTCCGTTCCGACGGCTTGGTCGATTGTCCAATCCGTCAAAACCCGGTTATCCGTCACCATGTAAAACTGTCCGTCATCTTTAAGTCGATTGGCGATTAAATTTAAAAAGTCTTTGTCGAACATTCTTCTTTTGGCCTGTTTTTCGTTCGGCCAGGGGACAGGAAAAAGGGCTCTAATGATTGATAGGCTCTTGGGGGAGAAAAGAAGCTCCAAAGCCGGTCGAGCGGCAAGGCGCATGATTTTCACATTGGTTCTCGGAGGGTCGTAGAGCCGTCTTAAAGCCCTTTTCATGCTGTTCCACGAGACCTCCAAGCCGACGAAGTCTCTCTCCCAAGACGATTGGGAAAGCCTGGCCAGGTATTCGCCGTTGCCGAAGCCTATTTCCATGTCCAGCGGCGCCGAGCGACCGAAGACCGCGTCCCAACCTCCGATTTTCGACATATCCCGCGGATTGATCAGGGCGCTAAGAGAGCGGTAATATTTCTTGCAACTGAGAGCATTCATAAACTACAAACTAGAGTGACAAAATTTCGCAGGCGCGTCGATCGGCAGGCATCGACAGCTCAAAAAAAAGAAGCCCGTTTGTAGATATATTATACAAATCGGCTTCACCATGCAAACAATTTCGACGATTTTCAAAAATTTAACTTTTGGAAATTCATCTCTTGAGGCGACGTGACGCCACAGGAGCTTGCTCTGCGGATGCGCTCCACCCTTCTAAACAATAGCGCATAATACGCTTGCCAACTGAGATTCTTTCGACTTCGGAGCATTTGACGGCCTGATCGAACTTTCGGCACGCCCGAACTTTCAGCATGCCCGAACTTTCAGCACGCTCGAACTTTCGGCCTGCCCGAACTTTACGGCTTCGCTGCAGATATCGATCAAGATCAAGCGAACAGTTCATATTTCGCCTTTGACGAAATATGCTTTTCCATTATTCAAGACCTCATCAAACTTCCTAATTCCATGAACATTTCCTGTAGAGAGCTTCTTTTCGGAACGAGATCCAAAATTTCGCCTGCAATCTCCTTTTGCTGCGAACTTCTGCTGTGCGCTTGAGGCGGACAATCCGTTCGTCGGCGAATTTCGTCTCGCTCTCTGCCATTTATTTAGAAGAGGAGTAAAAAAAATAGCTGAAGTTCCGGCATGAACTTCAGCATGAGAGTCTCACAAAGAGATCAAGTTGGAAGGAGCGTCGGCTGCGCCGCCGATCCTCTCCAAGATGCGGCGAACTTCAAGCGGAAGGTTCTTCTTGCCGCAACCCTCGCACTTGCAACCATCCCTATCTGAAACAAAAGCTTTGACGTTGCGCCGACCAAACATAGTTCCTCTTTGGCGCAGCAGCCTTCAGCAGCGGGATCGCCGACTTAAGAACGTCAAACTTGGCGGTTTCCAAGGTTATGCGCTTAATAAACGTTTTTATTTTTTTTCTTTTTCTCGTTCTTCTTCTATTTTTTTCTGTAAGTCATAGAACTCTTGTTGAGATTTAGATCTGTGAGTTCGTAAATATTCTTCTATAGTCATTCCTTCAGGAATTTCTCTATCATGAGGAACATCACGAAAGAAATAAGAACTTTCATCTATCATAGTCATTCCTTCAGGAATTTCTTTATCGCCAGTGAAAATCTTCTTAGACATTGTAAACTCCTCTATAAAAGTGACGATTGAGCAGCTTTAGGTTTTAAACATAAAGATAAAGTCGCTGCAGCTACGTACTTACCTAATGCAGGCCTTGAACATCCACCAAAACGACGAACATATCCTTTTAAAACACATTCTTGTATAGCTAATCCATCTTGATCTTCATATTCTTTGCAATGTCGCTGCCGACTTCCATCTGAAAATCGCTTCTGCGGCATCGCTATAAACGCAAGATCCAGTCGTACTTGATCCAGGCTCAGATCCCAATTTGAAAGGCTGCGCCTCCTTGGCTCCAGGCTCCAGCAGTTGAATCGTGAAAGGCGCCCTAAGTGCGACTCCAGCTTTCATTTTCATTTGGAGGCGACTTATGCGAACGACACTTCCGCCAATTCGCGCGCCTACCTAAATTTGTATCGGCAAACGCACACTTCAACAAAAAAAACAAGAAAGGAGAAACAAACATTTTCGGGGCAATCGACGGAATGTTTATCTGTTTATATCCGCAACAGCTCAATGATAGATGGATTGATTTGCGGCATAATATTCGCGAGGCGGCGCGACAATCTCAAATTACGCTCAACCAATCAATTAGGTTGATTTGCCAAATCCCATCGTAATCACTATCGAAATCATCCATCGTAATTAAAAACTTCGGATAGTTGTCTTTGATTTGAT
>JAISZP010000061.1 GCA_031269135.1 Deltaproteobacteria bacterium
TGATATCGCTGCTGGGCGTTTTTCTGACTCTGACGTATCTGATTTTTATTTTCTTAAGAATATTCGTGCCGCCCCTCTGGCCGATTCTGACGAGCCTGTTCGCTTTCGGTTTGGTGGTGGTCGTCAAGCTTCGCTTCTTGACCACTGATTGGCAAGTTCAAAGGCTCTCGATCGATTCGGTTTTGTTCTTAGGTCGTTTGGATTTAAGCGAAATCATGTCTTCTTTTCCGGCCTACCTGCTGGAACACTGGCCGGAAGTCGAAAAGTGGAGCGGCGTTTCTCTTCTTTCGGCTTCCACTTCGGCTACGAATCAGGAAGTCCAATCAGCCCTAAACCAGTTGCCCGCCCCTGAAAAGCTGGCGGATAAAAGCTTGGAGGCTTCAATCGTCTACTCCAAAAGTGGAGTGAATCGGTTGCTGCTGGGTCTGCCGGATTTGGAGAGCAGAGTCAACCAGTACGCCATACTGGGCTGGGCAGGCTATAAGAGTCCAGAGATCCTAAAAAGTTTGGCGGCTTTGATCTTGTCGGCGGCCATGCATTTTAAGGCCTTAGAGGAATACAAAGCCCGCCAAGAACTTTTCATGGGGCTGATTAAAATAATCATGGGAGCGGTGGACGCCAAGGACCCGACCACCGCCGGTCACTCGACGCGTGTGGCGGAACTCAGCAAAGAACTGGCCGCGAAATTGGAATTGAGTCAACCGGAAATCGACAATATTTACTTAGGCGGCTTGCTCCACGATGTGGGAAAATTAGGCGTGCCCGACGGAATATTGAACAAGCCGGGAAATCTAAGCGAAGAAGAGATGAACATCATGCGGCGCCATCCCACCATCGGTTTCGACATCATGAAGCAGATTCAGCTTCCGGAAGATATCATGAGCGCCATAAACGAGCATCATGAACGCATGGACGGCAAGGGTTACCCAAACCACTTGAAAGGATTGCAGATCAGCCTCTCCGGCAAGATTTTAAAGATCGCCGACGTGTTTGACGCGCTGATCAGCAAGAGGCAGTACAAAGAGGGGATGCCGGTCGAGGAGGTCTACAAACGTTTGGTTGAAGGAATGGGCGCTGAGTTTGACGCGGAACTGGTGAAGCTGATACTGAAGTCTCCCTTTTCCGGACCCGGAATAGCGCTGACGGAAGAGGAACCCGGCACTCTTTAGCGTCGGCGATTTTTAAGATTGGGTGGTTTAAATTTCAAAAAGCTCGGGGCGAAGATTGCGCGGAGCGTCGCCTCCAATACAATTTAACGGAGCGATTTAACCAACGTGATTTAACGGAGCGATTTAACGAACGTGATTTAACGAACGCGGTTTAACGGAGCGATTTAACCAACACATGTTAACGAAGCGATTAAGCGAACGCGATTTAACGGCGCAATTTAACGACGGCCCTTTTTCGCCTTGTTTGATTTTTCTTTCTTTGGACGGCTTTTCAGCCACGTTGAAAGCCGATATAAGACGCAGCAGACGGTGATTATCGTCGCGAAAGGGGCCAAAAAGTAGCCGTAGCGGACGAAGAAGGTTTCTTTTTCGGACGTCGTCAGCGGAAGTTCGTAGGCGTAGGCGTTTATGTCGTTAAGTTTCGAGCTGGAGACGATCCGACCGCTTGATGAAATCAAAGCCGATATGCCGTTGTTGCCCACCCTAATCAAAGGTTTTCTGGTTTCAATCGCTCTCATGACCGATTGACTCAGGTGCTGGTCAGGGGCGAAAGATTCTCCAAACCAGGCGTCGTTAGTGGTGACCACAAGAAATCGAACCCCGCTCAAGGCTCTCTGACGGGCTTGGTACGGAAAGATTGATTCAAAGCAGATCAGAACCCCAAAAGGGATATTTCGCACCGTCAGCGGCTCTTTATGGGTTCCGAAACTGTAGATTCCGGAAGCTCCGAAAATGCCTTGGACGAAAGGCCATTTCATGAAGGGCAAAACGTCCGAAAACGGCACATATTCGCCAAAGGGGACTAAATGGCTTTTATCGTAGCGAGCGTTTCGACCGTCGGCTCCATCGACGAGCCAAGCGCGGTTATAGAGCCTTAAGTCACCCTCTTGATCCCACTCGCCGGCGGCTGTGCCCACCAGCATGGGAACGCCGACGCTCTGGCCGAGATCGTCGAGCCATTTGGTCTCAATCTGGTCGATTCCGTAGATGAACGGCGCCGCCGTCTCGGGCCAAATTATGAAAATAGGGTCGAAGCTCTGGGCTTTTTTAAGCAAATTTTCATAACGTAGCAAAATCTCTCGCCGAAAAAGAGGGTTCCATTTACGTTCTTGGGAAATGGACGGCTGAAGAACCGCGACCGTCGACTTTTCGGAGGTTCGCTCAAGATTGTCGTAAGAATCCAATTGATTTTTACCGTAAGAAAAAAGACAAATCATCAAGATCGCCGAGACTAAAACCTGCCATAAAACCGCTTTCAATTGATGTTTGACGTTTGCGACGGAGGCTAACAATAATCCGATGAAGCAAACGACTAAAGTCAGCCCGTAGATGCCGATCAAATCGGCGGCGCCGATGAATTCCAAACGCCCCGACAAACCTCCCGCCAGAGGAGTCCAGTTGAAGCCGGTGAAAACGAGGTTTTTCAAAAAATCAAACCCTGTCCAGAGGGTTGCGCCCAAGAGAGGCACAGCCAACAGGCGGGCGTCCATCATCGGCTCTTTTAGAGTATATCGGGCCATCAAAGTCGCCCAAAGACCATTATAGACGGCCAAGTAGGCGGCAAGAATCAACAAGACCAAAAATCCTCCGACTGGACCCAATCCCCCGTATCCGCTCATGACCGAAGACAGCCAATAAAAACTAGACAGCCCCAAGGCCAGGCCGTAAACCCAGCCGAACAAAAAAGCTCTCTTGGCGGTTTGTCCCATTATGGCCCGCCATAGAGGGATAAGGCACAGAAAGGTGAAAGGCCACCAATCAAGGCGAGGCCAGGCCGAGGCTTGGGCGAGACCGCCGACGATCGCCAGCGTCAAGCCGAAGGAGAGTTTGACGGGGGCCGGAAATTTAACGGGAAGTCGAGTCATTTTCTTTCTTGCAATACTCCGTCGTCGATATGAACATGAATCAAAAAAAGCGACGTCGCTTCAGGATGCTACATCGCTTCAGGATGCCACATCGCTTCAGGATGCCAGATTGCTTCAGGATATCAGCTTGTTTCAGGATGCCAGATTG
>JAISZP010000161.1 GCA_031269135.1 Deltaproteobacteria bacterium
AATCAATCGCCGGTCTGAAATCAATCGACAGCCTGAAATCAATTAATCATCTGGAATCAATCGCCGGTCTGAAATCAATCGACCGTCCAAAAACAAATCGACCGTCCAAAAAAGAACAGATATTCCAAAAACAAACAGACAGCCGGAAATCAATTTATAGCCTCAAATCAATTGACGGCCAAAAATCCATCAGTAGTCCCTGGTGACCGTATAAGCGGCGATGGAACCGAGCAATCGCCTATGGAGAGTGTCGGGGAGAGCCGTCAATGCGTCGATGGCCTGCTGAGCCAGCAGCTCCGCCTCCTTTAGAGAGAGTTCTATGCCTCCGGCTTGTTTGACGAGAAAATTCGCCTCCAATCTTTCTTGGTCGGTCAGATCGAATTTTTTCCCCAGCTCCCTCAGTCTTTCAGCGTCGGAAGCGGCAAGAGACTCTCTAGCCATGATGAAGGGCAGCGTTATTCGCCCCTCGGCCAGATCCTGCATAACCGGCTTTCCTAACCGCTTTTTTTGAGCCGTGTAGTCTAAAATGTCGTCCATGATCTGAAAGGCCAAACCCATGCATTGGCCGTACATGCCCAGAGCTTGCTGGAGCTTTTCGTCTCCCTCGACCAAAATGGCGGCTACCTTGCTTGCACCTTGCATGAGCGCGGCCGTCTTTTGAAAAATGATCCGCATATACTCTTGTTTCGAAAGATCCACATTATTTTTAGCCTTAAGCTCGTTGAGTTCGCCCAAGGTCAAATCTCTTATGACCTCGACCAAGACTATGGCTGCGTCCATATTCTTCTTGGATACGCACATCAAGGCGGCCTTGGCCAGAAAATAGTCGCCGGCCAAGACGGTCTCGGGTATGCCGAAGATGTGGTGGGAGGCCGGTTGGTTGCGACGGGTGTCGGCCAGATCGATGATGTCGTCGTGCATCAAAGTCGCCATGTGGAGGTATTCGAAGGCGGTGGCGACCTTAATGCAGTCCTCGTCCAACTCGCCGCCGACGGCTTGATAAGAGAGGCAGAAAATGATGGGCCGCAGGCGTTTTCCTCCGGCTTGGAAATTATAAATCCCCATCTCGCCGAAGAAATCTCCGTCGGCTTTAAGGGTGAGTTCCATCATCTCGTTTATCCGGCTCGTCAGCGGGGCCAGTCGAGTCAATAAATCGTCTTTCATCAAATCGTCTTTCATCAAGTCGTCTTTCAATAAGTCGTCTTTCATCGAGTCGTCTTTCATTCGGCGCCGTCGACTTCCGGTTCAATGGCGGCCAACAAGTCGTAAGGACCGGCTTTGATCAGTCGCCCTTTGACCATCTGACCGGCGACAGGTTGGAGTCCGTCGAAGTAGACCACCCCGTCCACCTCCGGCGCCTGAAAATCAGCTCGCCCAATCATGACCAAGGGGCTGTCGGGAGAAGGACCCTCGACCAAAAAAAGCTTTTCTTGGCCTACTCTGGCTCTATTTAGGGCCAGCGACACCTTTCTCTGCCGAGCCATAAGCCGGCGACGACGTTTCTCTTTGACCGCAGCCGACAATTGTCCGCTCATCTTAGCCGCCGCAGTCCCTTCTTCCGGGCTGTACTTAAACACTCCGACATGATCGAAAGTCCCTTCCTCAACTAACCTGACCAACTGATCGAAATCTTGCTCGGTCTCTCCCGGAAACCCAACCATCAAAGTGGTCCTTAAAGCCAAATTAGGCCACCAAGCCTTGAGATTTTTCGCTAAACGCAGATGATCGCAGCTCCGACGGCCCATACGGCGCAACACCGATTCCGAGGCGTGCTGAATCGGCACGTCCAAATACGGCGCCACCTTTGGAATCGAAGCCAAATCCTTCACCAAGCGCTCGTTTAGTCTTCCGGGATAGGCGTACATGAGCCTGAGCCAAACCAACGAGGGTATCTTCGAGAGGGCTTCGACCAAATCGACCAGAGTCTGGCCCGGTCCATGCCAGGCGGTGAGATCCTGGGCGACTAAGGTAAGTTCAAGCACCCCTAAGGAGGCTAAATATTCGGCCTCTTGGACGAGTTCGTCCAAGGCTCTGACGGCGAGCCGACCTCTTAGAGAAGGTATCAGGCAGTATGTGCAGCGGTTGTCGCAGCCTTCAGCCGCCTTAAGCCACGCTCGCCACTTGGGCGTGCCCAAGTTTCTCGACCAGCGTTCAAAGGGCAAGACCACTCTATTGGGCGCTTCTTCCCCGTACCATGCGGAGAGACGGCGGATAAAGCCGTCGTAATCCTTAGGAGCTATAATCAAATCCGCCTCGACGAGCTCGTTTTTGAGCTCGTCGCCGTAGCGAGAAGCCAGACACCCTGCCACCACCAGCCTGGCCCCTGGTTTTTTATCGGCGGCGAGCTGCAATATGGTTGCGACCGCTTCTTGGGCGGCGGACTTGATAAAGGCGCAGGTATTGACCACCAACAGATCCGCCGCTTCGGGATCCAGCGTCGGCTCAAAGCCCAGGCAGGAGGCGGCCGCCAGCAAACGCTCGCTGTCTACCAGGTTTTTGGAGCATCCAAGCGACACCAAATGAACCTTGCGGGCGGCGATAAGCGCCGACTGAATTTGCTCGCCGCCGTCTTGCTCGCCGCTGTCTTGCTCTGCGCTGTCTTGCCCGGCGTCGGCGAAACTCCCCTCCGCTCCATCTTTAGGCGCTGTCGCTTCAAGAGGGCTTACTTCAAGGGTTTTGGGCTTTCCGTCAGGGCTTGCTTGGCCTCTTCCCACAACATCTCCAGTTCGTTTCGCGAAACATCTTCGGGCTTTTTTCCTTTGCGGGCGAGAGCTTGTTCGATGTACTCGAAACGTTTGATAAAGCGTCTGTTGTAAGCGTCCAGCGATTTTTCCGCCGACTGCCCCAGATGTCGCGAGAGATTGACCACCGTCGCCAGCACGTCTCCAATCTCTTGATGAAGTCTTTCGGCGTTCTTGGCATCGCTTTTATCGTAGCTCTCCAATTCATCGTCCAGTTCTTTAAGTTCCGAATCTAATGTCTTTCGGATCTGGGCGACGGAATCAAAATCGAAACCGGCTCGACCGGCCTTTTGAGACAAGCGGTGGCAACGAGCCAAGGCCGGCAAATCCGTCGGGACGGAAGAGAGCACTCCGCTTTTGGGCTTAGAGGCCCTTTTCAGCGTATGCCACAACTTCCAAAACGATTCCATATCGCCGCAGATCGCCGCATCCCCAAAGACATGAGGGTGCCTCGCGAGCATTTTGTCGGTCGCGGCGTCTAAGATTTCTTTCAAACCGAACGAGTGCGTCTTTTGAGTGTGGCGTCCCAACAAAACCACTAAAAAAGCCAGATCGCCCGCTTCCTCGAGGATTTCCGATCCGTCATCCTCCAAGAGAGCTTGCCTGAGTTCGTAGACCTCTTCCAAGAAATCTTCCGTCAATGTCTTGGTCGTCTGCTTTCTATCCCAAGGGCAGCCCAAGACAGGGTCCAAGAGTCCGTCCAAGAGAACGTTCAAGCGGATCAGAGCGGCATGGGCGTCCGCGCTGGGACCTTGCGGAGGGAGAGGGGCCTTTGCGCGGGTTTGATTCGGCGCGATATCGACCGTTTGGTCGGAATTGTTGCTGTTGGTCATGTCTTTGGGCAAAGTGGATTATTCCGTGGCCTGACTGGGCCAAGTAGGCGCCTCGACGGGCGCTGTTTGATTGGCGGGAGGAGTGGTTTGCTGAGCGGAAAACAGGGTCCTGTTTTCTTGAACGAACCTTCTCAACAAATCGGCGTCGACCGATTCAGGAGAGAGCGTATAAATCTTCTCCAACCAAGCCTGACTTATCAATTGAGGGTAGGATCTCGCCAAGGCCAAAAGTTGCTGGTAATCGGCGGGCGGGCTGATTTGCCCGGCAGGAGTCTGCAATGGTTGGGCAGTCGGACCTGCTTGCAAGGGCGCCTGCGGCGGAGGGGTGGACCGCAAATCCTGAACTATGGTTTGACTCTTTTGTCTCATCAGTCTCTGAAGATTTTCAGGGATCCAACTCTTGACCTGTTCGCACCACGGCTCAGCGCTTTTCCAGGCGATCGATTCGGCGTAAAAAGGAGAGTTCGGCTGCAAAAAAGCAGTGGTGGCGGTTAAGATTATCAGACACAGAGTCGTGCCTTTAAGCACTCCTAAACCAGCCCCGACCAAACCGCTGCACAAGGGAGTTATGGTCATTTTGACTATCTTATCTATAAAAATAGACATAAGACCAACTAAAAAATATATAATCATATAGATGATTACAAAACTAAGTACTCCTCGCCAATTCTCGCTTTCTATGATCGGGCGCAGTTGGTCGGCCCCGGCTTTCCAGTAGACGCTTGCCGCCCAAAAAGCCACGAATAATCCTAAGATGCCCACGACCTCTTTGACCAAGCCGCGAAAGATGCCTCGAATCAAAAAATATGAAAGAATGACGGTAAGGGCTATGTCCAAAGCGCTCATGCAGTGCTGCTCCATCTATACTAGCAAAAAGAGTCGCCTAGTCGGAAAATGTCGGCTTGAAAAAAAAGTGCTCGGCGAATATTCGCAGGCATGCCGACGACCGAATAGGATTGCCGTTTGAAGGCAAGACGTCGAAAACGCGCTCGACTTTCAATATTTCAATTGAAAGATTTAATCGGCCTGCGACATGACTTAGCTGAGCTTAGTTTAGTTTAGGCGTCTTAATCTGGTCTTGCAGGCGCCGGGCAAGCCAGGAAAACCAGGAAAGCTAGGAACACTTGGTCCGTTAGAAAACTAGGCTAGCCGAAACAACCAGGCAAGTTAGGTACGCGACTGCCGAAATCGCTATTTTATCAGTTCTAGCCCATTGAATCAAATTAACTGCAACCGTCAACCAACAAGCAGCCAAACAACAAACAACAGCAACCAGCAAACGTTATCGCTCCAGCATTGATTTTTTACTTGATTTATTTTAATCGAACAATTGCGGCAAAACCTTAAAACGCATGGCGACGGCTCGATTTAACGCGCGATATTCGATATTCGGCATCGCTGTGCGGCTCGGGAACTTTGGTATAATGGTAAATTGTTTTTTTGGACTCCGACGCGGACGGAGTTGATGGACGAAGTCGATTGACGGAATCGATCAATGAAGTCGATTGACGCCGAACTTCAAGTCTATGCCGAACTTCAAGCCTATGCCGAACTTCAAGCCCTCGCGCTTGAGCAAATCACGCTCGGCAAGTATTGCTCGACAAACCCTGTTCGGCAAATCCCTCTCTGCAAGTCCCGCTCGAAAAGTTGATTCAACTGACGGACCTTGCTCGAGCCGCTGCGTTTTTTCCCGGCGCGAGCGCAGCCGACGGAGCGAATGATGAAGGTTTTGGGAGGAACCATGCTATGAGTATGAACAAAGTAAAAATCACAGTCTTAGAAACATCGTTCAATGAGCGTCTCGCCAAAGAATACGGCATTGAAGGTCTCGGCAGATGCCCATTCCACAAAGAAGGCGAAGTGTTCTTTGCCGACTACGCCAAGCCGGAAGGCTTCTGCGACGAGGCGTGGAAGGCTATTTATCAGTTTGTTTTCGCCTTGGCGCATGGCGCAGGCAAAAATGGAGGACTGTTTTACCACAGCGATTGGATAGGCAAACCCGGCATTGCCGTCAATTCCTGCAACGACGGCATCCGCCCGGTAATTTTCAAGGTGGAGGCTACAGACGAGCCGTCGCGAAATTGAACCTGAAACGTCGCCTAATCATTTTAATTTTTCTCATCATTTTAATTTTCTCGCACGCGACTCGGCTGCGGCTCAAGCGTCTCATTGATTGCGCAGGTCTTGGAATTTATGGGCGACAAACAGTTCAAGAGGTTGATGAATAAGCCTTAATGAATAAGACTTGACGCGACAAATATAATCAGGAGCTTATCGATATTTGCGCAGCCGCAGTCTATACGCCCGCGCCGCATATCAG
>JAISZP010000191.1 GCA_031269135.1 Deltaproteobacteria bacterium
ATTGCTTTTTTCGTGCGGGGTATGTTGAGACATGGGTCCGCGGTATTGAGAAAATCTGCGAACAATGCGCAAAGCATGGCATCCCAAACCCGGAATACACCGTGTATCCCGATGACATTATGGTCAGATTCGTTGGTAACAAACCTCCAAAAGTTCCAAAAGCTCAAAATGATACTTTGGATGATACTTTGGATACTTTGGATGATACTTTGGATGATACTTTGGATGATACTTTGGATGATACTTTGGAAAAACGACTGCTTGAACAGATTCGTTTGAATCCGAAAACCACTCAGAAAGAGTTGTCCGAGGCGCTTGGCGCTCCCATTATCAGCATCAAACGAACCGTACGTGTTATGACAGATAAGGGCCACATTATACGAAAAGGGGGCAAACGGTACGGTTATTGGGAAGTCTGTAAAGACTGACTAAAACTTCGCATATGGGGTGCGTGCGATGAGAAGGCTCGAGAAAGGCCTCGTGCCGCACGTTGCCGGACATCCCATTGGGTGCTTGGATAAATAGGGACACCTTGAGACTATGCGGACAGTCATGCTCGGCGACAGGCGATTCGACTGCGTTCGGACAAAAAACATGGTCGTGCTCGACGGGATGGCGGCGGGTGACGCACACCTCCGTGCGGCCAACCGGGACAAGCACCTTGCCACCGCCTTCGAGCTCGGTCGAGGATTTTGAACTGGGAAATCCTCTCAATCAACACCGCCAAATAGCATATCAGGAAGTGCCACTTTATCGTGTCTTCCCTCTGTACGAAAACAGGATGCGCATCCAGTTCCGACTTCATGATTCGGAAGGACTCCTCGATGCGCCACAAATTTTTATCAATGTTTTAAATGGCAACATCTGGGTATATGGTTGACGCAAACAATCAGGAGAGGCAAACAACTTTGACATAGCGTATTGCTTTTTTCGTGCGGGGTATGTTGAGACATGGGGCCGCGGCATCGAAAAAATCTGCGAGCAATGCGCCAAGCATGGAATCCCAAACCCGCAATACACCATTCATCCAAAAGACATTATGGTCAGATTCGTTGGTCATAAACCTCCAAAAGCTCAAAATGAGACTTTGGACGATCATAAACTTCCAAAAGTTCAAATAGTTCAAAATAAAACTTTGGATGGTCATAAACCTCCAAAAGTTCAAATAGTTCAAAATGAGACTTTGGATGAGATTTTGGATTTATTGCAAAAAGAACTGCTTGAACAAATTCGATTGAATCCGAAAATTACTCAGAAAGAGTTGTCCGTCGCACTTGGCGTTCCCATTATCAGGATCAAACGAACCATAAGTGTAATGAGAGATAAGGGCCTCATTGCACGAAAAGAAGGCAAGCGGTTCGGATATTGGGACGTCCGCAAATACTGACCAAAACTGAGTAATGTCATCAAAGGACTCTAATGTCGCAAAGTTCTAAAAGCTCAAAATGAGACTTTGGATGAGTCTTTGGACGGCCATAAACATCCAAAAGTTCCAAAAGCTCAAAATGAGACTTTGGAAGGTCATAAACATCCAAAAGTTCCAAAAGCTCAAAATGAGACTTTGGACGGCAATAAACCTCCAAAAGTTCCAAAAGCTCAAAATGAGACTTTGGATGAGACTTTGGACGGTCATAAACATCCAAAACCTCCAAAAGCTCAAAATGAGACTTTGGATTTATTGGAAAAAGAACTGCTTGAACAAATGCGATTGAATCCGAAAATTACTCGGAAAGAGTTGTCCGTCGCACTTGGTGTTCCCATTATCAGCATCATTCTAAAATTCTAAAGTTATAGAGCCGTAATAGTGATTCCAAAACCACGCAACCAAACAGCTATCCAAACAACCCGCCGGTCATTTTCGCTTATAACTTTAGCCGGAACTTTAGTCGCCTTATTGTTTTTTTGCTTTATTTCAGTCAGCCTAGCTCCAACCGGCTTTAATCGGGCATTCGCTCAAGACGATCAAAAAAAGCCCATCACCACAATGTCGCTGGCGCACTTGTTTGAGACTCTCAGCCAACAACCGCCGCTAATGGAGGTGGATCTGACGTTCTACCGCGATCGCTTCAGCGAACTGCTTCTACTAAATGACGACCCGTCGGCTTTGGGAAAGTTGTTAGAGACGACCGGCTGGAAGGAGGAGAGATTGATTTATGTGGCCACTAAAGTGGGTTTAGGTCTGATGATGATCCTCGATCCGGAAAATCCTCGCCTGAAAGACGCTCCTGATTTCGCAAAACCTTCGGCCTCTGAGCTTGATATGATAAGCGAACACTTGCCCGCCATCACCAAAGCCATAGAGGCTGTTTCGTCCTCCAAATAATCGGAGATGAAACATCAGCGCTGCGCGATCACGCAAATAAAAACCAAAGGGACTTGACCGGTATTTTCCAGAGCATGGCTGTCTCCGGCTCTGGCGATGGCGATGTCGCCCTCGGCCACCTTGGTTTTAATGCCGCCGCTGTCGGTAAAAAGACCTTCTCCGCTGATGATGATGAAGGCGTCTTCATTGTCTGTATGACTGTGCATGCCGACGGAAGCGCCCGGCGGCAAGGTCAGCCACCCGATTTCTTTAATGACGAAATCTTCTTTGGCGTCTTGGCGGGTAAAAGCGAATTTGCCGGCGAGCACTCCCTGCCCGCCCGCCAGATTTTCTCTGTCCCAGATTTTGAGATCGTCTCCAAGGTAAACTTGCTGTTCGCCGGCTGAAGCGACGCTGAGCATGCCGAAGAAAAATAAGCCCAGCACAGCCAGGGCGACTAAAACACTGCTCCGCATGATGATCCTCCTCACTCGCATACTATTTGACCATATTCTTGCCGAAAGAAAATTCCCGATCGTTTTCCGCGCTTCCGAGCCGCTAAAGGTCGAATTCCTTTTGACCGTCGTCGCCGACATATGTCCCGCTTTTTCCGCCCGTCTTTTTCATCAAGCGCACTTGTCTTATCACCATGCCTTTATCAATGGACTTGCACATATCATAGACGGTCAACAAAGCGACCGAGACTCCCGTTAAGGCTTCCATTTCAACGCCGGTGTAGCTGTTGGTTCCGACAAGGCAGGAGGCTTTGACGACGTTGTTTTTTTCGTCTAGGTCAAAATCGATTTCGCAGCCGGTGATTGGGATATTGTGACACAAAGCTATGATTGAAGAAGTCTTCTTGGCGGCCATTATTCCGGAAACTCTCGCCACCCCCAACACGTCCCCTTTCTTGACGTTTTGAGCGATCAGAGCCTCCATGATCTTGGGACCAAGATAAATTTCTCCCTTGGCCAGAGCGACCCGCTCGGTGACCTCTTTTGCTCCGACATCCACCATCTTGGCCTTGCCTTTTTGATCCAAGTGACTAAAAAGTTGGTCGGCGGGTTTTTCTTTTTTTTCTCTCGCCAAAATATGTTCCTCCGCGTTAAAGCGTAAGAGGCGACTGCGCCTTTGGGCCTGATCGAGCAAATTTTCGCCTTAGGGTTTATAAGGCCTCGGGTTTATAAGGCTTAAAGTTTAAAGGCTTGGAGTTTATAAGACTTCGGGCGCTAAGGTCCCAATAAAATCTCTTCCGCCCGGACCAATAAATTTTCCAAACTTGCCAAGCGTTCGGGGGCCAGCGACTTTTTGCGCTGCAAAAACCTCTCTCTTAACCGCTCTAAACGCTTATTGAAGCTGTCGATTTCAGTAACCGGAGTCGGCGGGAGCATCGGGGCAGGCAAAGCGGTTCCGAGATCGAGACCTAATTCCGCCGAATCGAGTGTTTGAAGCCAGTTCGGAACAATGGTCTTGAGATTTGGAAAAACCTCTTTCAATTTAGCTTCAAAGGCCAGAGTTCCGGTCTCCTCGCCGTGTATCAAAGAAACTATGAGGTTGTCGTGGATTTGCGGCCTCAACCATTGAAGCAGCTCGCTTTGATCCGCGTGACCGGAAAAGCCGCCGATAGTGTGCACTTTAGCCTTCACCACAATAGACTCGCGGAAAATATTGACCATTTGAGCCCCTTC
The DNA here is from genome assembly GCA_031269135.1 of Deltaproteobacteria bacterium. GTDB lineage: Bacteria > Desulfobacterota > Desulfarculia > Adiutricales > Adiutricaceae > JAISZP01. The sequence goes on from JAISZP010000191.1 coordinate 3,991, forward strand.
GACCAATCGTCTTCCCGTGGTGCCTTGCGCCTGGAATCCTACAAAAATGACATGGCAGTTCGGTCTCCAGAGATTGTGCTTGAAGTGGTGAAGGATCCTGCCGGCGTTGGCCATTCCGGAACCCGCCAAGACTATGCAGCTGTTTTGGGTTTCGTTGATTTTTTGGCTCTCCGCGCTGGTGCGCGAGATCTTGAGAGAGGCCATATTCATGGGAGAATGACCTTCTTTGATCATATCCCTTGTTTCTTGGTCGTAGAGTTCAGGGTGGTTCAAATAGATTTCCGAGGCGGCTATGGCCAGGGGAGAATCGATGATGATCGGCATTTCCCTTGGAATGCGTCCCTGATGCCAAGCCTGAGCTAAAAGAACGAGCAGTTCCTGAGTCCTTTCCACCGCGAACGATGGAATCAAAACCTTTCCGCCTTGACTATAGGCGAGGTTGATGACTTCCACCAACTCTTCGATGGAATTTTCCAAGCCCTTGTGGTGGCGGTTGCCGTAAGTCGTCTCCATAAAAATCATATCGGATTTGGATGGAATCTGAGGATCTTCGACCAACAGCTGATTCGTCCGACCGATGTCTCCGGAAAAAAGAACCTTAAAGTCGCCTTCGCCCTCTTTGACGGTGAACTGAACGCTTGCGGCGCCGAGGATATGACCTGCGGTGAAAAGCTCCGCTTCGACATCCGGCGCGATTTCAGTTATTTTATTCAGCCCCAGAGGTCTGAGCAGTTTGACGGCCTCGCCGACCGCTTCCAAATCGTAGAGCGGCTCGACTTTCGCTCCGCCTTGACGGCTGTTTTTCTTGCTCTTCCACATCGCTTCATGTCGCTGGATGTTGGCGGCGTCCTGCCAGAGGATCCCTAAAAGATCGCAGGTCGCCGCGGAGGCGTATACCGGTCCCCGGTAACCGGCTTTCACCAAACGAGGGACCAGACCTGAATGATCCATGTGAGCATGAGTGATGACTATAGCTTTGACGTCCTCAGGGCGGTACAAAGAGGTGTTGAAATTTCGGAGTTCCGTCTGCCGACCGCCTTGAAACAGGCCGCAGTCTAAAATCGTGATCCCTCCGTGAGGATTTTGCAGTTGAAAGCATGAACCCGTCACCGTGCGAACGGCGCCTAAACAGCGAATTTTCATGAAGCCTCCCTCTCCCGCGCAAAGTCGAAACAAAAGGCAAAGAATCCCTAACCGGGCGCGCTTTGTGCGCCCAGCGATCGTTTGCGGCAATGTCCCGGGTCATTCGCGCTCTAAAACGGCATTTTAGAAAATGACCAGATTGTCTCTGTGTATGACTTCTTCAGAATGGCTGTATCCAAGGGTCTTTTCGATATACTTGCTCGTATGGCCCTTGATGAGTTTTATTTCCGGAGAGCTGTAGTTGGTGAGTCCCACCCCGATGTTGGTTCCGGTTCTATCGGCTATGCTGACGGGATCTCCCACATCGAAGAGTCCTACGATATCCACGATGCCGCCGGGCAACAGGCTTTTGCCCCTTTCAACCAAGGCCAGCGCCGCTCCTTGGTCTACGATGATCGAGCCTTTGGGCCTAGCGGCGAAAGCCAGCCAGTGTTTGCGGGCTTTGCGGGTTTTTTTGGAGGGCTTGAAAAAAGTCCCGAGTTCTTCGCCCGCCATTATCCTGATTAGAACATCCCTGGTATGACCGTTGGCGATTAAACTGGCCAAACCTCTGTCGGCAAGTCTGCCCGCCGCCCTGACTTTGGTGAACATCCCTCCGGTGCCTAAAGGACCTCCGTCGGTTCCGGCCAGATTTAAAACGTTTTTATCGACTTTCGGGACTTCAAGAAACAATTTGGCCGACTTGTTCTTGCGAGGGTCGGAGTCGTAAAGTCCGTCCAAATCCGTCAAGTTGATGAACAGATCCGCTTCCGTCAAGTTGGCCACCATTGAACCCAAGGTGTCGTTGTCTCCCACTTTGAGTTCTTCCACCGCAACGGTGTCGTTTTCGTTGACGATCGGCACAACCCCCATTTCCACCAAAGAGATGAAGGTGTTTCTGGCGTTCAAAAAGCGGCTTCTATCGGAAAAGTCGTCGGCCGTAAGCAAGATCTGAGCGCACTTCAGGTCGAACGCTCCTAAGGCCTTTTCCCAAGCGATCATCAGACTGACTTGACCGGCGGCCGCGCAAACTTGTTTGAGTTTCAAGGTGGTGGGCCTGCAATGGAGGCCTAATTTCCGAAAACCTGCGGCGACCGCCCCGCTGGATACGATTATCGTCTCGTAGCCTCGCCTGTTTAGTTGCCCGAATTGACCGGCCAAGGCCCTTAGACGCCCCTGGGAAACGGCGTCTTTCTCGCAGATGACGGAACTGCCTACTTTAACCACCAGTCGTTTAGCTTTTTTTAAGTCCTGCCTCGTATCCATAGGTTCGACTACATCCCACTTTCAAAGCTCAAAAAGGACCCTTGCCCCTGGCGGGAGGGGTCCCATGATATGGTTGCGGTATTTAATTGTCGCTGAAAATTAGCTAAAGGCAAGAATTTTATTAGAAAAATTATCGATCGCGATGCACAGTCAAATCAAGCTGGAAACTGAATCAGTGAAGCTGAGGCGTTGATCCGAGTCATTGATCCGAGGCGTTGATCCGAGTCATTGAGGGAGTAAAATGCGGTCGTTTTCCCAGACCATAAACCCGCGGCGGTCCGCGAGATAAGGGTTAAGGCGCAAAAGGACGGCCGTAGTGGTGTTATGCTTTTGGGCGATGGCGCCTAACGTGTCTCCAATCACAACCAGGTAAACCCCTCTAGTTTGAGCGCCTTCTTGGGATGCGGCTTGGCCGTCGGATTGAGTCGGATCTTGTTCAGCGGGAGGCGGCTGAGAGGCCGCGTTCAACAGATCCGCCAATCGGTCTCGTTCTTTGTAAACGTTCGTCAACGCCTGATTTAAAATTTGGGCTTCTTTTTTTTCGGCTTCCAATTCAGCGGCTAAAGCGACGTTATCCTCTTTCAGCCTGTCGAGCTCATCTTCCGAATACCCCGAACAACCTGAGCCCATACACAAAGCAATAAACAGCAAAAGAGCGAGAATTTTAAATCCGCCCAGATCTTTACTGGAAAAATGGCTCAAAAAACGTCTCATCAACAACTCCGTAGCTTCACCAGCCGTTCTAAGCAAATCCGAACAATCAATTTCAACATCAGCAATATTAACAATAAAAGACCCGCGTAGGCAACCTAAATCGCAAGACCCGCATCAGCTCCCCGCCTCTTTAGGTCGATGTCGGCGCCTTAAAGCGATAAGCGCCGAATTGCGGCGATCAAGCGCCGAGCCGCAATTCCATATTAACGCCGACCGGTTGGGATCGCCATAGCGGCAAGCGAAAAGATTGACGGTCTTGAGCCGCCCCATCGCCCTTTTGAAGGGCGTCAAGGCTCAATCAAATTTAGGTGGGCTGTAAGGTGGCATTATACTAGCTCAAGCCAATTTTTCCCGCATTTTTT
>JAISZP010000195.1 GCA_031269135.1 Deltaproteobacteria bacterium
GCCGGGAGCCGATATGTGGCCTTTTTGCGGCAAATTTTTACTGGTGAAAGGGGACCATTTTGGTCCCCTTTTTGCTGGTAAAATCCAAGCCGCCGTACAGAACAGCTAATTTTGGACTCATCGGAGTTGCAGAGCGAAGTTTTGCAGCCTACCGACAAAAAGACATCTAAAGAAGCAAGTACGCTAAAAGCAAATCCACTAAAAGCAAGAACACTAAAAGAAAGTCCACCAAAAAAAAGCCCTCTAAAGAGACTTTAGAGGGCTACAGCTCAGTCGAGCGTCGGCGTTGGTTTGGGACGTTTCATGCCCAGGCGACCAAACCCAAGACGAAGGGATTGCCGAGTTTTTCCCTGCTGGGAGTGACTCTTACCGTATAGCCGAATCGGCCTGGACGGTTACAGCTTATTTCTCCTTTATAGGTGTAAATCCCGGACTGCAATTCCGCGGCGCACTCGAGAATGACTGTTTGGCGATCGATGAATTCGCCTTGATGGTCCATTGCTCCAAAATAGGCTTCCACTGTTACGTCCTGCGGCTTTAGAGAACCCAAACGCACCGTGGCTTCAAGTTTGGCGCTTTCGCCTACGGTTTTAAGGGTAGTCGCTTGGCCTTTGAGTTCCGTCACGGCGACGTCGTTCCAGGTGGTCATGAGCTTGTTGCACCAGGTGGCCTGTTCGGTGGCCGGTCGGTAATTTTGACTGGTGAGATAGGTGAAGCGGTCGGAACACTGGCGATAGAAGCGAGTGTAGTATTCGGTCACCATGCGGTGCGAGCTGAAGCGAGGCACGAGATCTTTGATGCTGTTGCGCATCATTTCGCACCAGGCCACCGGGATTCCGTCGGTGGTTCTGGTGTAGAAGCTGGGAGCGACCTGCTGTTCCAAAAGATTGTAAAGGGCCTGACTTTCGGTCAGATCCTGAAGCGTTTGGTTCGAGTCGACCTCGCCGCTGCCGATGGCCCAGCCGGATTTAGGGGCATAGCCTTCATCCCACCAACCATCCAAGACCGAAAGATTCAACACCCCGTTGGCCAAGGCTTTCATGCCGCTGGTGCCGCAGGCTTCCAGCGGACGGCGAGGATTGTTGAGCCAAACATCGCAGCCGGAGGTCATTAAACCGGCCAAGCGGATGTTGTAGTTTTCCAGAAATAAGATCCTGTTGGAAAAACGAGGTTCTCTGGAGTAATGGATGATCTGCTTGATGAAGGCCTTTCCCTCGTTGTCCTGGGGGTGAGCCTTGCCGGCGACGATGATCTGGATGGGGCGCTGAGGGTTGTTGAGAATGGTGGCCAGACGATCGGGATCGGAAAAAAGAAGGGTGGCTCTCTTGTAGGTGGCGAACCTGCGAGCGAAGCCGATTGTTAAAGTGTCGGGACTAAACATCTCCATGGTTCTTTGGAGCACGTCGGCTGAACCACCAAGGCGCTTTTGCTGCCTGAACTGCGAGCGGCGGGCGAAGGCGATGAGGCGTTCGCGGCAATGGCAGTGAGCCCGCCAAAGTTCCGACAAAGGAATTTGGGTGATGTATTCCCAGATGTGTTCGGGATCAGGGTCTTCCTTCCAGTCTTGACCTAAATAGCGGGTGTAGAGGCGGGATATTTCCCTCGAAGCCCAGGTGGAGACATGCACTCCGTTGGTGACGGAATCGATGGGAGTGTCTTCGACCGGAGTCTTAGGCCAGATGTTCTGCCACATGTTGCGGCTGACGAGGCCGTGGAGTTTGCTCACGCCGTTGGCGTGAGCGGACATGCGCAGCGACAAGGGAGTGACTCCGAAGGGTTCTCCGTCGTCTCGAGGGTTGACTCTGCCGTAGCCTAAAAGCACCGGCCAACTGATGCCCAACTCTTTCGCGTAATCTTCAAAATAGGCTCTGGCCAGATCCGGGTGAAAGGTGTCGTTTCCGGCAGGAACAGGGGTGTGAGTGGTGAAGACGGTCGAGGCCCTGACGATTTCTCTGGCCGCGTCGAAACTCAGACCTTGGTCCTTTCTCAGAAGATTGATGCGCTCCAAGGCCGAAAAGGCGCTGTGCCCCTCGTTCATGTGAATGACCGTGGGGGTGATGCCCATGGTCTTGAGAGCTCTGAGTCCGCCGACGCCCAAGACGAGCTCCTGGCGTATGCGCATTTCCCGGTCGCCGCCGTAGAGCTGGGCGGTGGTGGCTCTTATGTCGGGCGGGTTTTCGTCGAGATCGGTGTCCATCAGGTACAGCGGAACCCGCCCCACTTGGAGTTTCCAGACGGCGATGGCCGCTTGACGATCTTTGAAGCGGACGTGGACTTTAATGGGCTCCCCTTTGGCGTCCAACATCTGCGTCACCGGCATGGCGTCGAAGGAGTTGTCGGTATAGCTCTCCATCTGCCAACCGTCATTGTTCAAATACTGCTCAAAGTAGCCCTCTTGATACAACAGTCCCACGCCGACCAGGGGAATATTGACGTCGGAGGCTGATTTGAGGTGATCTCCGGACAGTATCCCTAAGCCGCCTGAATATATGGGAACGCAGGTGGTGATCCCAAACTCGGCTGAAAAGTAGGCGATGCAGGTGTTTTCGGCGGCTATCGGTCGGTTTTTGAGATAGATGTCGAAGCGATGCCCGACTTCTTCGAGCTGGGAGATGAAGCCGGTGTCGTTTTCCAGTTCGTTGAGGCGCTTTTGGTCGACTAAACCCAGCAGCAGCACAGGATTGTTGCCTGATTCCTCCCAGAGTTTCGGGTCGATTCTCTGAAAAATGTCTCTGATCTCGCTGTGCCAGCTAAACATGACGTTGTAGGCCATGCGTTTGAGAGTCGCCAGCCGGTCGGGGATCCTGGGGACCACTTTGAATTCCTGTTTGGCTTTCATTTATGGAAGATCTCCTAAATATTAGAGCTTTTAGGCGCCTAAGGCAACCTATTTATTGTAAAGAGGGGCAGCCTTGAAAAAATTGTTCGAGGGTTTGTTGGAGGGTAACGATAATCTTTGTTGTTTGACGAGCCGCAGAAGAAAACCTGACTTGTTGGTTCTTCGAGTCAATTAAGTTGATTATTGATGCTAACATTTAAGGGCATAATAGTCAAGCAGTCTGATTTGTCGTCGCCCTATTGGTTAGGGTTACAGTTTGTTTGTTGTTTGTTTTTAACTATAAATTCTAAAATATTGGTAATGATATAATTTACAGTGCAAATTTATTAATCGGAAAAACGTCAAAAAAAATCTGGTTTTTAGACAATGTCTTATATGTAAGCTAAACTCGATTTAAAAGACAGTTCAAGGCAAAAGCGCATATTTATCGGCTATTTCCAGCTCTTTTATGGACGGCGCGGTAGTCGAAATGGAGCCTGAAGTTGAGCTGGTCATATTCCGACAGTTCCTCAGGAAACGGCTGGTAGGGAGCGGCGCCCCGCAAAGCCTCCATGGCCGCGAAATCCAAACTCGGACTGCCCGAACTCTCTTCGACCATAATCAACATCACCTCGCCGCTGCGATCCAAGGTCATGACGGCCGTAAAGCGGCCTGGTTGAAAGTTGCTGCGGGCTTCCGGAGGCAGTATCCAGTGTCTGGCCACCGCCGAGCGCACGGTGGTGTTGTAGGACTTGAACTTCGGAGCGGTCTGCTCAAGATTTATGGTGTTGTCGCCGGCTGCCGGACTTGAAGAGGTCGACTCGTTCGGAATTAAGGTTTCGTCGGAGGGCAGCGGCGGAAAAGAGAGAGGTTGGTGCGGAGTCAACACTTCTTGGCCGGCGTCGGAAAAACTCTCCGTGGGAGGCGGCTGGGCAGGTTCTTGGCCGACTGTCGGAAGCTCTTCGGTTAAGGCGACGGGCAGAGCCGATTGATTGATTTCTAAAGAGAGCTCCAAGAAAGATTCTTTGGGAGGGGCGATGGAGATGGGTTTGAAGATGATGTTTACGCCCATTACGGCTATGGCCATGAAAGCCAACAAATGCGTCCAAGCGGCTAAGACGACGAAGAGAGTCAACCTCTGACGGTCAGGTCCGTAGAGCATGGAAAGAGGCATCGGTCTGGCGGCTCTTAGGATGATGTTCATGATCGACCTATAGTCGCTTTCTTTGCGCCGGTCGGTTAGGTCTTGAACTATTCGTCGCTGATTTGCCGACCTTTGAATTGATCGCCTCCGATTTGTTCGGCCATGATTTGTTCGCCTTGGATTTCTTCGCCTTGGATTTGTTTGCTTTGGATTTGCCGGACTCTGGTTTGTTCGCCTTCGCTTTCTTCACCTTTTCTTTCTTTATCTTTTCCGTCTTTACCTCTTCTTTTTTTGCCTTTTCTTTCTTCACCTTGCCGACTGTTTCAGCGGACCCTGAGGCGTCGATTTCTTTCGCCGCTTTGGCTGAGTCCAGCTTTTTTACCTGAGCGTCTTTTTGGCGGTTTTGCCGATCTTTAATAGTTTTAGGTCGATTATTGGTCTTGATCTTGGCCTTGGTCTTGGTCTTGAGCTTATGATTACAAGCATTTTCCTGGGTTTGAGCGCCGTTTTCGACGGTCTTCGGGTTCACCCACAATTCGTCTCGTCTTTCAAACCACCAGCCGTCAGGGTCCGAACTCAGGATTTCTTTGGCTAGAGCCTGTCCCTCGCGGGTTTTAAGTCTTTTTTCGGCGTAAACGAGCCACTCGCCGGCTTGGTTCCAGCCGTGGGCCGAAAGGCGTCTAAGTTCGATCATCATATCCAGCTGGTCGGCGTCGGAGGCGAGTTTGGCTTCCAAGCTCTCCGATTCCAACCATTCATTTTTTATCTCCAAGAGCTCTTTCTCGAAGGGAAGGTCCCTTGCGGCGTCGCTAAAGGCCTGTTCTTCCAAGGGTATCACGTAGCGCTTGTTGACGTAGTTCAGATCGCCGGTTCTGGCTTCGGCCAAGTCATGAAAAATGGCCATCGACAATAACCGCTCCAGATCGGCTTCGCCGGACATCCGTCCCAGCACCCAGGCAAGCATCGCTACCCCGAAGCTATGCTCGGCCACGTTTTCATGGCCTCGACCGAGGAATTGGTACCCGGTCCTGGGGGTGCGTTTGAGGCTGGCGACTTCAAACAGAAAATCGGATATCTTTTTATCGTTCATTTTAGATTAAGCGCTTTCTTAAGAAAGCGGCCGGTATGAGATTTGGCGACGGCGGCGACTTGTTCGGGGGTGCCTTCGGCCACCAACCGACCGCCGCCGTCTCCGCCTTCGGGACCAAGGTCGATTATATGGTCGGCGTTTTTGATGATGTCGAGGTTATGCTCTATGACTATGATGGTGTTGCCTTGGCTCACCAGCCTTTGGAGCACGCTTAAGAGTTGTTTGACGTCTTCGAAATGCAGACCCGTGGTCGGTTCATCTAAGATGTAGATGGTCTGCCCTGTGCTTTTGCGGGCGAGCTCCTTGCTGAGCTTGACTCTCTGCGCTTCGCCGCCCGACAAGGAAGTCGCCGATTGACCGAGCCTGATGTAACCCAGGCCCACATCTTGGAGGGTAAGCAGCGGCTGCTTCAAATAAGCGAGGTTGTCGAAGAAACTCACGGCCTGCGAGACCGTCATATCCAAGACGTCGGCGATTGTAGCCCCGGCGTACTTTATCTCCAAAGTGTCGCGGTTGTAGCGCTTGCCCTTGCAGTTTTCGCAGCGGATGTAGACGTCCGGGAGAAAGTGCATCTCTATCTTTATGATGCCGTCGCCCTGGCATTTCGGGCATCGTCCCCCCGCGACGTTGAAGGAAAACCGCCCGGCGTTGTAGCCTCTGGCGCGGGCCTGCTGAGTGGAGGCGAAAAGAGTTCTGATATGATTGAACACTCCGATATAGGTCGCCGGGTTGGAGCGCGGCGTTCGGCCGATGGGGCTTTGGTCGATGTCGATCACTTTTTTGAAGGATTCCAATCCGGATACGCTGTCGTACCCGACCGGTTTCTCCGAGCTTGAATAAGATATCGTCTTGCAGGCGTTTTGGAGGGCGTCTAAAACCAACGACGATTTTCCTGAGCCCGAGACTCCCGTGACCACTGTGAGCGCGCCGATGGGAAAACGCACCGTTATGTTTTTAAGATTGTTTACTTTCGCGCCTGTCAAGGTGATGAAGCCTTTGGCTTTTTTTCTGCGCTGGTTGACGCCTACGATCTTTTCGCCCGAGAGGTATTGGCCTGTAAGAGAATTCGAATCCTTCAGCAGTTTATCCGGCGGACCTTCAAACATGATCTTTCCGCCGTTTTCTCCGGCGCCCGGTCCCATATCAATGACGTGGTCCGCGCGTAAGATGGTTTCGGCGTCGTGTTCGACCACTATCACGGTGTTGCCGAGATCGCGCATCTTTTTAAGAGAGTTTAGGAGTCTTTCGTTGTCTCTTTGGTGCAGACCGATGGAGGGTTCGTCCAAGACGTACATCACCCCGACGAGCTTAGCCCCGATCTGGGTGGCCAAGCGGATGCGCTGGCTTTCTCCGCCGCTTAGAGAGGAGGAACTGCGGTTAAGAGTCAAATACCCTAAACCTACATCGTTTAAAAAACCAAGTCTATCTCTTATCTCCTTGATGATTCGTCTGGAGATTTCCATGTCTCTGGCGCCGAGATCGATATGTATGAACCAATCCAAGCATTTAGCGATCGTAAGAGAGCAAAGCGAGTAGATGTCGGCGCCTCCGACGGTCACCGCCAAGGCTTCAGGCTTTAGCCTGCGGCCCCGGCAACTTGGGCAGGTTTGGATCTTCCTATATTTATCCAAGTAATGGCGATTTTCATCTTGGCTGGCGGGCAGGAGCTTGTAGAGTTCTTTATATACGCCGTCGAAAGGAGCCGAGTAGTGATGTTTTTCGGAGCCGATCTCATAGACGAATTTGATTTCTTTAGTCCCTGTGCCGTTTAAGATGACGTCCAATGCGCCTTTAGGCAGATCAACCATATTTGAGTAAATTTCCCATCCGAAATGGTCATACAAACAATGCACTTCCTGCGGAGAAAAACCGACATGGTGCTCTCCCCAGGGGAGAATGCCTCCCTCGAAGATAGGGGCGTACTTCTCGACGATAAGCTCTTGAGCGAAAATGTATTTCGACCCCAAACCGCCGCAATCCGGGCAGGCGCCCTGGTGAGAGTTGAATGAGAAGAGCTGAGGGGTAAGCTCCGAAAAAGATATGCCGCAGTGGTCGCAGGCATAGTGCTGCGAGAACAAGAGCTCTTGCTTGCTCTTCAAATCGTCGTCCAATATCGCCGCAATCAGCGTCCCGCCGGATAACCGCAGGGCCAGTTCCACCGAATCGGTCATTCTTCTGCTTAAGTCTTCTTTGATGATGATTCGGTCAACGACGACGTCGATATCGTTTTTTTTGTTTTTTTCCAAGTTGATCGGTTCGCTTAGCTCGAAAAGCTCTCCTGAAACGCGAATCCTGGTGAAGCCGTCCTTGCGTAGGGAGTCGAAGAGTTTTTGATGCTCTCCTTTTTTGTCGGTCATTAAAGGGGCCAAGAGCATCAGTTTAGTCCCCTTGTCGAGAGAAAGCAGTCTATCGACTATCTCCTGCGGGGACTGAGATTGGATGCTCCGACCGCACTTATGACAGTGAGGCTCGCCGACCTTTGCGAAAAAAAGCCGTAGGTAGTCATAGATCTCGGTGACCGTTCCTGCGGTCGAGCGGGGGTTTGAGCTGGCGGTTTTTTGTTCTATGGCGATGGCGGGAGATAGACCGACGATTAGGTCCAAATCGGGTTTGTCGAGTTGACCCAAAAATTGCCTGGCGTAGGCCGAAAGGGATTCCACATAACGCCTTCTGCCTTCAGAGTAGATGGTGTCGAAGGCCAGAGAGGATTTCCCCGAACCCGACAAGCCGGTTATGACGGTCAGAGCGTTGCGGGGGATATCCACATCGATGTTTTTGAGGTTGTTCTGGCGGGCGCCTCGGATGACGATCAGTTCTTCTTCTTTCTTGGTTTCAGAACCCATAGACTGCGCCATCGACTGCGCCTTTTCGTCGGAGGAGGCGTCGGCGGTCGGTTTTTTGAGCGTAGAGCTTTGCAAGCGAGTTTTATTCACGATAAATCCGCAAAATAGTGTAGAGCCAACTCGTAGGATTTAGGGCCGAATCCGGCGATGACGCCGACGGCGGCTCCCGTAAGGTAGGAAAACTGTCTGAAACTCTCTCTTGATGAAGGGTTCGTCAGATGCACCTCGACGACGGGTTTGTCGATGGCCTGTACGGCGTCCCTTATGGCTAGAGAGGTATGGGTGTAAGCGGCGGCGTTTATGACGGCGCCATGGTAGTCTTTGCCTACGCGCTGGATCGCCTCGACCAACTCGCCTTCGTGGTTGG
>JAISZP010000030.1 GCA_031269135.1 Deltaproteobacteria bacterium
ATTTTTTTGCCCAATGACATTTCTTACGCAATGATATTTTTTTGCCCAATGACATTTCTTACGCAATGATATTTTTTGTACAATGACATTTCTTGCGCAATGACATTTATAGATAGCGACATTTATAGATTGTCAAATGTATTTCTTAATATAATATTATCATTTGCCTGCTAAAATTTTATAAATATAAACTTTTTTCATATGTCGAGCTGATAAGATTTTTTGACCTTTTGGGCGACCGAGAGAACCGGTCGTTTTAGCCCTTGACTAAATCACCTCAGCTATCGTCTCCGCTATCGTCTCGGCTGGGTCTTTCAGTTGTCCTGGAGGTTTTTAATTCTTTTTCGCATTTGGGTCTAATTGCGTCAAGACCTTCAATTTGTTCTTTCCGCAGTTTGGGGCAGCTTTATGCGCCCTGGAGATTAACGCAGCCAAGAACTCAGTTTAGAACGCAGCCAAGAACGCAGCCAAGAACGCAGCTTGGAACGCATCTAAGAACTCACTTGAAAACATTCTAACCAGAGGGCTAATCCTATTTGGATTAGCCTGATTTAAATCGGCCAAGGAACCGGCCTTTTCGAGGAAGGATCCGCTGGGGTCTCTTTGAACCCCTAAAAAATGTCCCCGAAAAATGTCCCCGAGGGACCCTCTCAGAGGAGGCTCGCGAGCTTGCTTGCGGGCGCTTCGCTTGAGCAAGTCGTTAGTTTATTCGCTTAGACTGGATTGTGTATGCTTACCGATAGAGAAGTCACCGCTACGCTGGAAATGCTCAAAAATGAGCACCTCGACGTCAGGGCCGTCACTTTAGGACTCTCGCTGCTGGACTGCGTTTCTGAGGATCTCAACCGTTTGTCGGCTAAGATTTTAGACAAGATCAGTCGTCATGCGGAGAATTTGGTGACCGTCTGCGATCAAGTCGCGGAAAAGTACGGCATACCAGTCGTAAATAAACGCATTGCTCTTTCCCCAATCAGCGCCTTAGCCGGTCCCTTCAATCCGTCTCAACTCGTCAAGCTCGCCAAGGTTTTAGACAAGGCGGGCCAGCAAGCCGGCGTGGACTTTGTGGGCGGTTTTTCCGCTTTGGTTGAGAAGGGATTTTCCAAAGGAGACATATCGCTGATTGAAGCCATCCCTGAGGCCCTTTTCGAAACCAAAAGGGTGTGCTCCTCCGTCAACGTGGCCTCCAGCCGTGACGGCATCAATATGGACGCCGTCGCTCTCATGGGTCAGGCGATCAAGAAGGCCGCTTTGCTCTCCAAAGATAACGACGGCTTGGCCTGCGCAAAATTAGTGGTTTTCGCCAATATTCCTCCCGACATGCCTTTTATGGCCGGCGCTTATCTTGGTTTCGGAGAGCCCGACGCCGTAATAAACGTAGGGGTCTCCGGTCCCGGGGTGGTGAAGAAAGCCATCGACAGGGCCATGACCCAAGTTCCGCGCCCTAGCTTCGGGACCTTGAGCGAAGTCATCAAACGTACAGCTTACAAAGTCACGAGGGTAGGGGAGATCTTGGGCCGAGAGGTGGCTAAGGCCTTAAATCTTCCGTTTGGGGTGGTCGATCTTTCTTTGGCGCCGGCCCCGCAGGTCGGCGACTCGGTCGGCGAGATCTTCGAATCCTTCGGTTTGAAGGCCATCGGCGCTCCCGGCTCAACCGCCGTCTTGGCCCTCTTAAACGACGCCGTCAAAAAAGGCGGGGCTTTCGCCTCCAGTCACGTGGGCGGTCTTTCGGGAGCTTTTATCCCTGTCTCGGAAGACTTAGGCATCGGCGCGGCCGCTGAAGCGGGCTATCTGAGCATAGAAAAGCTCGAGGCTCTAACTTCGGTGTGTTCGGTCGGCTTGGATATGGTCTCCATTCCGGGCGACACCAGCGCGGCTACCATTTCCGCCATCATCGCCGACGAGATGGCCATTGGAGTCATTAATCACAAAACCACGGCGGCCCGCCTGATACCTGTCCCTGGAAAAAAAGCCGGCGACAAGGTGCATTACGGCGGTTTGCTGGGTTCAGCAACGATTCTGACCGTCAGAGACTACTCCGAAGCTGAGGCGTTTATAGCCCTGGGGGGCCGAATACCCGCTCCTATTCACAGCCTCAGAAATTAAGCGATCATATTTTTTTCCCCTTGATGAATAACGTAAACCTTGCGCCTTAATCAATCTTATAAATGAGCTGCAACATAAAAGGCGCTCAATAACCCCCTTAAAGCGGCTTTTGGGGACTTTCCATAGAGGATTCTATGACCACCTACACCAGACCAGCCGACGATCTCAGAGTCGGGGGCGACATAGACGCCCAGTGCGGCAAATGTCGCCAAACAACGAATCACCGTATAGTTTCCATGGTGGACGGCGTCGTTAAACATGTCATTTGCTTGACTTGCAACAGCAAACATAATTACCGGGTTCCGGTCGTCGTCGCTCCCAAAAAGACCGGCCCCGCCGCCAAGGTCAAGGCGGCCACAAAGGCGGCCAGGGCCTCGAGAGAGAGCGCGGCTCAAAAAGAAACGATGGAATCGAAAGCGATTAAAGAGCCCAAAGCCGCTAAATCCGCCGCTTCAAAGGCGCCTAAAGC
>JAISZP010000223.1 GCA_031269135.1 Deltaproteobacteria bacterium
ATGAGCCTATTCGCCGGATTCTATTCGATAATGAATTCAATCCAAGGCAAATTCGTCTCAGCCGCCGCCTTTATCTTGATAGCCGCGATCATGGACGCCTTGGACGGCACGGTCGCTCGAATGACCAACACCACAAGCCGTTTTGGGGTTGAATACGACTCTCTTTGCGACCTTTTGTCTTTTGGGGCGGCGCCCAGCGTTTTGGTCTATCTCTGGGCTTTTAAACCAGGTCAACTTCATTTGTCGTTTATGCCGAGTCCCGACGAAAAAAGTCTAGGTTTGGGTTTTGTGGTGGCCTTCATTTTTTTAGCCTGCGGAGCTTTGCGCTTAGCTCGTTTCAACGTTTCCGCCGGGCATAGAGATCCGGGGTACTTTCAGGGACTTCCCATCCCAGGCGGCGCGGGCTTGATTGCGGCGGCGGTGCTTTGGCACTACCGCGTCGCCGCCGACGTCATCGCGCCGAACGGACTGCTGATTTTGATTTTCGTCTTAGTGCTGGGCTTATTGATGGTCTCTAATTTTGATTTCATCAGTCTTAAAAATAAAGCGATAGTCAAAAATAAGCGGCCGTTTGAAACCCTGACCGCCTTTGTAGTGCTTTTGGCTTTCCTCATCATTAAGGCCAAGACCGTTCTTTTGCCTTTGGGTTTGACTTATTTGGCCTCTGGGCCGATAATCACGGTCGTCAGGCGACTGAGCCGCGGTCCCAATGATCAGCATAATCCAAATGATCAGCATAATCCCAATGATCCGCATAATCCAAATGATCCTCGCACTCTCAATGGCCAGGACGGCTCCAACGACCAGGACGGCTCTTTGGATAACACCGACAAAGAAGGGGACGAGATTTCCGAACCTCCTTCGACTCCCCAATCTAAAACCGAACCTTGATTTCCGAATGGTTTTTTCAACTGACGGCTTCAATGCGGCTAAAGCTCAAAAAGCTTTTATCCCGCTTTAAAGTCGTCGAAAATATCAGAAAGTGAATCTTAGTCTTCAAACATCCTTTGGTGCCCCATGACAACCCCTTTAATCGTCGGATTGACGGCTCTAGCGAGTTTATTATTAGGCTTACTGATTCGCCGACTTACTAAGGGCAAAAAACCTCGGGTGGCGGGCGCTCAATCGCCGATACGCTTTTCTCGGCAATCGCTGCAAGAGCAGTCAGGCGCCAAGAAAAGCGCCAGCGGCTCACGCTTAAAGGCGTTGGCCATCTGGGGCGGCGTCGCCGTCTTGATAGCCTGGGTGGTCTTAGCCGTCATCAACCGTAAGGGCGATGCGGCCCCAATAAGAGAGTCGGCTAATTCTCAAGCCCCTGCTCAGCAAAATGCGCCGCCGCCGCTGGAGTATTCCGCCTCGTTGTCGGGAAAGCTGGAACCTTTTCCGGCTCCAGGCTCAAATCCAAGCACAAATCCAAACTCGCGCATCCCCTCCCTGCAAGAATTGGCCGGGCTGCCCGCCTCCGAGGCGAACGCCGACGGGAACGCTTCCGCTGCGCCGAATGCAGGCAATGAAAACACTTATACTCAACCGCTTAACGGGGCGCAACCGTCGAATTCGCCGGACGCTTCCGCCGACGACGCCTCCACTTTCGCCCCGCCGGTCAACGACAACCCCTATGCCGCTCAGGCTTTGATATTGCAGGCCGCTCAGGCTATGGCCCCGCAGATCAGCCGCATGGAGCCGGTGGGACGCCAGTTGACTCCTAAAGAACAGACTGAACCGCAAAAAAACAAGCCGAATAATCAGGAGCAAGCCAAACCCCGTTTGACCTCTCCGCCGCCTCCCCAGCAGCAGACCGCCTCGACTTCCGTCGCTTCCACCGGCAAGTTCACAGTGCTTTTAGGGTCGTTCGGAAAGTCCGAAAATGCCGACACGCTCAAAAACAAACTCTTGGATGCAGGCCTTCCGGTGACTGTTTCAGAGGTCACCTTAAAAAACAAGGTATGGTTTAGGGTGATGAGCGGCAGCTTCGACGACCAAAGTTCCGCTGAAGCTTATGGTCGCGAACTTAAACAAAGAAATCTGGTCGACAATCCGTACATCAAACCCATGTGATTCGATAACTGCTTATGCGTATAATCTCCACTGAAATAATCTCTGCGGAAGTCAGAGATTTGTTTCTTTCAAGCGCTTTTTTGCTCCCGCAAAAGGTCATTCAGCGGCTGAAGCAAGCGCTGGAACTCGAAACCGCACATATCGCCCAGTCGACCCTAAAATGCCTTCTGGAAAACGCGAATCTCGCCACTTCAAGCTATACGCCGCTGTGCCAAGACACCGGCATGGCCCAAGTGGTCATGGAATTGGGTCAAGAGATTTCTTTGGAGGGTCCGCCCTTGGCGCAGGCGGTGGAAAAAGGGATCAGGCAGGCGTATGAAGTCGGTTTTTTGAGAAAGTCCACCTGTCATCCGCTGACCCGCAAAAACTTGATGGACAATACCCCGGGCAGCTTAGAGACCATCATCGTGCCGGGAGAAAAGCTCTCCATATGGTCTTTGGCCAAAGGCGGCGGTTGCGACAACAAAAGCCGTCTGATCAACCTTTCGCCGACGAGTTCCTTAGAAGAGATTAAAGCCGTTGTGGTAAAGGCGGTCATTGAGGCCGGCCCTGACGCTTGCCCTCCGCTTTGTTTGGGGCTGGCCATCGGCGGCAGCTTTGAATCGGCGCCTAAATTAGCCAGAAGAGCTCTTTTGGAACTCTGGGAAGAACCCAAAATGACCGACGAGGAAAACGATCTGGCTCAAGAGCTGCTCCACTCAATCAACGCGACCGGACTCGGACCTATGGGGCTTGGCGGCATGACCACCGCTTTGGGCATTAGAGTGAAAATACAGCCCACTCATCTAGCTTCATTGCCCCTGGCCTTGAATATCAACTGTCACTCGCTGAGAACCAATTACGTGTCGTTTTAGCCGTTTCTCATGGAGCCTAAAGTTTGCCGATGATCTTGAGCGTCGAGCTGGTCTTGCTCGGCCAAGGGCGATGATGATGGAAAAAATGCCGAGGCGATAAAAAAGAGCTTCTACCTGCGATCAAGAGCATTCGTCAAAAACAAAACGCGACGCCGACCTTTTATCGCGCTCGATGAATAATCCTTCAAACAAATAAATAATCATTCAAACCCACGAATAATCCTTGAAACAAACGAATAATCCTTGAAATCAATGAATCATCCCTGAAAGCCAAAATATTCCTTGAAGCCCACGAATATCCTTCAAACAAACGAATAATCCCTGAAAACGCCGCCTAGAGCGTTTCCAGGGATTGCGGTTTTTTAGGTTCAGTTTGCCGGGACGTTCAGAACTACGTTTGCATCAATAATGACGTTCGTGTTTGGCTATCCGCTCATCGTGAGCTTGCTCCACTGCGGCCGTTTCAGGCAGGATGCCTTGAAGCGACGTCAGGTACTAAGCAAGACCTTTGGACGCCGGAACGAGCCTTACGAAAGATTTGCCGTCTTTGGCGACGACGATTTCTTCTTTGCCGGCCATTTCCAGATAGCGATCAATTTCGATTTTGAACTCGGCTATGCTGATTTTCATTGAAAACTCCCTTCTTCATGTTTAGACATTGCGCCCCCATGCATAATTGGCCCATCAACAACAACGACCTACTCATCAAAATCCTTAAGGAGATCTATGGCCTCCTGCAAACCAAGATCGGCCGCCTT
>JAISZP010000255.1 GCA_031269135.1 Deltaproteobacteria bacterium
GAGTCGGAGGCTCAATCGAGAACCGAACTCCAAACGAGGGAAGCATGGTTTTCACGGCAAAAACAAAATCGTCGCTCTATCTACAAGCCTTGAACACATGCCTAAAGCTTCCTTGACCAATAATCTCATCCGACGCATAGGATTCTTTACGCTCGCCTTCGACTGGGGCGCCGAAGGTCAGAAGCGATGCATCGCTTCCGACAATTGCGCAACAAGGTTTTCTAAAAACCCAGCACTGACGTTCAGCAGTTCATTCGGTTCTATTTTTTGCAAACCGCCTCCATATACCCGCCCTTCATCATGCAAATCGTCAGGACTCATACCGTTGAGCATTTCCCATATGGTTCGTTTCAGCGTCGGCTCATGTGCGATAGCTTCCGACAACGGATGACGCGGATACAGTGCAAGGTAAGAATTGGCGACCGTCGCTCTGGAATTGTTGAGAATAAAACGGAAAGCTCTGCCGTTTTCGCCTTTTCGCCGACCCATGTAGGTGCAAACGAGCATCGGAGCTTGACGTCGCTCTTGGAACCACCAGCACTTGCGGGTCTTGCAGAGATAACCCTTAGCTACGCTTTCACGACCGCTTTCAAGGTAATTCCACAGCAGTGGATGCTTTTCTCGCACTTCATTTTCCTCAAACCGACAATCAAGTAAAAATAGGCGGCGCTCAAGCAAAGGATTCCCGAACTCGTCAGACTGTATTTCCGTTTCCTTAACATATCTTGCACTCGGCAAAATTGGACGAAAAAGTTCAAACGGCAAACCTAATTTATGAATGCGTTCTTCGTCCATTATGAAGAAGTCGTTGCCGCCGGTCGCTATGCCGCGTTTCACATCGAAATAATCTTTCAATTTCGGTGTCGTCGCTTTGCCGACTCTTTGCGAACGACACGGAAATCGCGTCCATTTCGCTTCTTTGCGTAAAGCGTCGACACTAATAGATTTGTTTATTTGCGGAGCAAGCAAGGAGCCTCCGTAAGCGAATGCGACGCTCCGAACATCAGGCTTCTTTTTTCTGAACCAAACAACCGTCGAGGACACCAGAGCATCTTCAAATTGAACATCGTCCGGATTGAATCTGTGCACACGAAACAGCTCGACGTCGTTCAGCAGGAAACGCTTAATCGCCTTCCCGTAATTCACATCCATAAACTCGCTCGGAATCAACCATCCGGCGACAGCGCCTTCATCCATCCATTGAATGGACTGCAATAGAAAATGGCCGTAAAGACCGGCAAGCCCAGATAAATCCACCCCCGATGCCTGCTTCGTTCTCTCCTTCACTCGGCGCTTTTTTTCAGCGTCGATTAAGTGATGCCGCACATATGGCGGATTGCATATTATTAAATTATATTTGCCGCTGGGTTCAATGGCTGTGAAATCATCGTTGACGACGTTTAGTCCAAAATCAGCCCAAAGCTCTGACGCCGCGTCGGAAAAAGCCGGGTCGATTTCCACGGCGGCAGCTTGAGCTATGTCGGCGAGAGATGTTTCCGCTAAAAGAGCGGAATAAAACGCCCCTGTGCCGAATGCAGGGTCTAAAAAGCGGACGTTGCGCGGCGTTTCCATGTGCGCCAATCCGAAGGCTGCAATCTCGCGCGCAAGCAGCGTCGGCGTCGCGAACTGACCAAGTTTTCGCCGTTCATCAATCGTCTTTCGAGCGTCGAGGGAGTTCTGCAAAGATAATCGCCTGTCTTCAACAGAATCCTCTAAAGTCCGTATTGCGTCAAGTCGTCTATTGCGCGTCGCCATACCCAATCTATCCCTTCCGCAGCTTCATGCCCAAGGTAACCTGAATCGAAGGTGACTATTGAGCTCCAGGGGGGTTACTAGCTCTGAACAGCTACGAAGTTTATATAAATAAGCCGTCAGCGATCGCCGCAGCGCCGCCTTCTACATTTCTGCAGCGTTATTTCAGTGGCGATGCCGATCCTGATGCCGACGACCTTCGGCGAGCATTTCGGCAAATCGACGTTTATAATTTGACGGTCGAGGTGGCAGGCAATTGTTTGGCCGCCCAAACGGTCAATTTTTCCCGCCCGATTTTAGCGTTGTGACGGATATCCATAGGAAAGTTTTTATGTTTCAGGAATGAATTTATGGTGCGCGTGCGCGGGTTGGTTCTGGCCAAAGTCGCGAGTTCTTCGACCAAAGTCCGCCACTGAGACCTTGAAAGTCGGTTTAAGGGTTCGACTATAATCACGGGACGTCTGTCGTCCGGCGGTCCGACCCCCACCAAGGCGCTTCTGCGCACTTTGGGGTGGTTATTGAAGATGGCCTCGCAGCATATGGTGAAGAAAGAGCCGTTGGCTGAAACCACTCTCTGGCTTTTGCGGCCGCAAAACCACAATCTTCCTTGAGCGTCCAGCCAGCCGAGATCGCCCATTCGTCGCCAAAGGACTCCATCCGGTCCGGTTATCATGGTAAGTTCGGTTTCTCTGGGGCGTTCAAAATAACTTTTCGAGATTACCGGGCCTGTGGCCACCAGTTCGCCGATTTCGCCCACGCCCAGGGTATGTTTTTCGCTGAAGGATTTCAAGGGATTGTCGTTTATGCCGATGACGGCGATTTTGTGATCTTTGAGCACCTTCCCCACGCACATTCCAAATCCCTGCTCGGTCATCCCTCTTACTTGGGCGATCTCGCCGGCGTCGATGGACGTTAACGGCATAGCCTCGGTAGCCCCGTAAGGCGTATAGAGTTTCGCCTTGGGCGATAGCACCGAGGCGAAAGTGTCCACCAACTGCGGCTGGACGGGAGCTCCGGCCGAAATCACGCTTTTCAGCAAACTGAACGATAAACTGTGTTCTTTGGCGAAAAACGCCAACCTGCTCAGCAGGGCAGGGGATGCGAACATGCTGGTCGCTTTCTCTTGCTGGATGGCTGAGATGATCCTTCTGGGATCGGCCTGTCCGGGCTTTATGGGGTTCATGTTGGGAATGACCGCCGTAAGCCCCAAAGCGCTGGAGAAGAGAGAAAAAAGCGGAAAGGTCGCCAAATCCACGCCCCCGTCGCTCAGTTCGAAAGTTTGAGCCAGCAGAGTCACCTGGGCTCTAAACATGGAGTGGGTGTAGATTGTCCCTTTAGCCGGACCGGTCGCCCCGGAGGTGAACAATATGGCTGCGGTGTCTTCGGCCATGGTCGGGAC
>JAISZP010000316.1 GCA_031269135.1 Deltaproteobacteria bacterium
GAGGCGGACCGTCCCTGAGGGCCTGTTCAGCCGACTTGAGGCCGTTATCGACCAGCTTGAATTCCAGTATGGCCGTCTTTCCGATGAGCGCCACCGCTTGGTCGGGGTCGGCCACTCCCGGAAGTTGAATTATGATGCGGTCTTCGCCCTGAGGACGGATGTCTGGCTCGGCCACCCCGAACATATCCACCCTGTTGCGGATGGTCTCAAGGGCTTGACGGGTAGTCAGATCCTTTATGTCGGCGACGTTTTCGGCGGTAAAGGTCAAGGTCAATTTGGAGCCGTCGTTGGAGACGATTTGAAGGCTTGGAAATTGGTCGTCCAAAAGGTCCATCACCTGCGGCAACGCGGACTGCTCTTCCAATTCCAAGACTATGTCGACGGAATCTTCGTTTTGGAGATTAAACCCTGGTATTTTGGCGTCGGTCAAGCGTCGGCGAAGGTCGTCGGTCGTCCTGCGGGCGGCGTTGTTTAGAGCCACCTGCAGATCGACTTCCATGGCTAAATATATGCCGCCTTTCAGATCGAGTCCCAGGTTGATGACCTTTGCGGGAAGGACTTTGCCCAGCGCCCCTTGAACCTGTTTTTCTTCCGAGCCTATAGTCAAAAGCGTAGGTAAGAGATATATGACGCCGATTATTAAGACAAGCGCTAATATCAAACCTCGCCAAAGGAGATTTCTTGGCATGTTGATGTAACTCTAAAAGGTAATCTGGACAAAGGTTTTCTGCATGCGCACTTAAAATGTTACTCCCGAAAGCGTAGTAATAAGCACTATAAAAAGCGCTTTGAGGAATAGATCATGCGAGTCGAACTACAGGCGAAGGCCGATTCGGCGTTTAATCGGTTTTCTTGTCTAAACTGGTCTTTTCAAGTTGCTCAGGTTCTCCGCCCTTTACGACGCCCGCGACGCCCGCTCTGGCGAGCTTGACCCGCACTTCAGGAGCGATGCGAAGGGTGATTTCTTTTTGGTCGACAGCGGTGACCGTTCCCAAAAGGCCGCCTGTAGTCTGGATGCGGTCTCCTTTTTTGATTCCGTCAATCATGGCTTGGCGTTCGCGTTGTTGTTTTCTCTGAGGCCTTAACAGCAAAAAATAGAAAATCAATATAAAGCCGCCCATGATGATGAAGAGTTGCATCCCTCCACCCTGGGGTTGACCTTCCGCGCCTTGGGAGGGAGCCATTGCCCAGGCTTGGGAAGCGGTAAAAAGAAGATACGTAAGCATGTAGATGTCTCCGTTGTGTGATTGACGAAACTCAGTTTCAAAACCAAGTCGCCATATGTAAAAAGCTGTATGTGAAAAATTGTATGTGAAATCGGGGCTCTATGCAAAATCAAGGCGATTGCGGATCAAGCAGGCGAAAAGTCAAGCGGAACCGAGGCCTTTGTTTTTGCAAGGCAAAATTCGGCGCGGCCTTGTTTGGTCTGATTATGTCGCCGCCGTTCAGCCGAGTCCGCTATCCGCCGATTCTCAGGATGCGGCTCTTGAGCTGGGCGGAGCCTAGCGGCGTCGCTCCACACGCCGATTGCGACATAAAAGTCGTAATCGGCTGGAGTTTCTTGCTCGATATTGGAAGCAGGGAGTCGCGTAGATCGAGTCAAGCCGAGTCTTGCTCCGTCAACCGTCCCGAAGGACCAACCTAAAGGACCAAGTCGACCACTGCTTTAAGCATGCGCTCGCATCCGCCGGGCAAGCCCGGCAGTTCCACGCGCGGATTATGGCGTGGGACCTGATTATAATACGCTTTTAAAAATTATCAATGAATTTTTTAAACACCCTGGTTTTGAAAATCATAAAACTCGTCATAGTAGCATGAAAAGGTCCCATTTATCAAGCTTAGCCTTGCGCCTTCGACAAGCCCGATGTAGTAATGCAAGTTGTGGATGCTGGCCAACCTTAAGTATAAGGGTTCTCTGTTTTGGTGCAAGTGCCTTAAATAACTTCTTGAAAAATTGCGGCAAGTCAGACACTGGCACCTCTGGTCTATGGGGTCGGCGTCTGTTTTATAGCGAGAGTTTAGGATATTCACTTTGCCGAAACTGGTGAAGAGTTGTCCGTTTCTGGCGTTTCTCGTCGGCATGACGCAATCGAATAGGTCGGCGCCGCGTTTTATTCCTTCCAAGATATCCGATGGCGTCCCTAAACCCATAAGATACATGGGTTTATTAGGATCTAGACCTTCTCTGGCGGCTTCTATCGCCGCGTGGCGCTCTTGGGCGCTCTCTCCCAACGCCAAACCCCCTACAGCTTGACCGGGAAAATCAAGATCTCTTATCTGTTTAGCCGCCTGCAGCCTTAAATCCGGATAGATCCCGCCCTGAGCGATTCCAAACAATGCTCCGGAACCGCTCCAAGCCTTACGCGCTCTCGCCGCCCATCTATAGGTGAGATCGAGGGATTTTTGGGCTTGTTGTCTAGTGGCCGGAAAAGTCGTGCATTCGTCCAAACACATCATAATGTCCACACCAAAGCGCTGCTGGACTTCGACAGCTTCTTCGGGACTCAAAAATACCTTTGATCCGTCATAGGTGGAACGAAAAGTGACCCCATCTTCCGATAAAGTTCTAAGACCCGAGAGGGAGAAAATTTGGTAGCCTCCGCTGTCGGTTAAGATTGGGCCGTCCCAGCTCATGAAGGAGTGCAGTCCTCCCAGAGTTTCAATTATCTGCACTCCCGGTCTTAAGAGCAGGTGATAGGTGTTGGCTAAGACGATTTTGGCGCCGAGGTTTCGCAGATCGTCCGGACCAACCGCCTTAACTGCTGCTTTGGTGCCGATCGGCATAAACATAGGCGTCGGCACGATGCCGCGGCGGGTCGTAATCTGGCCGGCTCTAGCCGGGTGGATAGGGTCCTGGGCGGATATCGCAAAAAATTTT
>JAISZP010000005.1 GCA_031269135.1 Deltaproteobacteria bacterium
GAGAGAGAGAGAGAGAGAGAGTGTGTGTGTGTGTGTGTGTGTGTGTGTGTGTGTGTGTGTGTGTGTGGAACCGATATAGTCGCAAAGCATGGGACGTATGATCTCGACAAACCCCTACCGATCGCATCAGTGGACTCTTTGTGGCGGTAGCTGTCTTGAGCTGAAATAGGCATATAATCCGGTTCGTTTTTTTGATTTAGTCGCAAAATTTCAACGACAATTTGGGAAATGATCCAACAAAAATATTCCATCAGCCATCAAAAACTTTTTGACGGCCAAGAATTGGATAATTGGTAAAGGTCTAAATAAACTCGAAAAATGTTATCAAAAAATGGAAAAGGTGTCAAGACTTCCCAAAAAACAATAAAACCAAAACATCGCTACGATGTCTTATTTCAAAACGCTCTAAATGGGGGTATCGGCTCGGTATTTACGTAGTCGTTGGCAAATGGTTTTACGGCATGGGTAGATTAGGCGGCGGCGACGCAATTTGGACGGTTTTTTCGCTCGTCGGCATGATTTCAAAAACACAATCGCCGCTGAACCCTATAAACTATGACAAGTTCGGCCAGCTTTTCGAGAATGACGACTGAGGCATAAAGACGAATCCACCTAAAATTTGACGTCGACACACGAATAAATCCTTGATCTGAACCGAGAGCTTGGGTATCATCATAGTTTAAGGTCTATTCTGAGAAGTTCTTTTCTGAGAAGCTCTTTTCTGAAAAGTCCTTTTCAGGCAAGCTCTTTTCTAGCTCTTATCAACCACTGAAAAAAACTGATATGCCTCGACTTTGACCACTGATCGGAAACCCGAAAGCCGGCGACAGAAATGTTGTCGGCTTTTTTTTATTCCCGAGTCAAAAATCATTTCAACTCGCTAAAAAAAGACTCACGTCTTAAAGGAGAATTTGATGAAAAATTTACTATTCGCTTTATTGGCCGTTTTGTTTGTGGCGCTATGCGTAAACCCGGCGCAGGCCGCCGATGACGAAGCGCTGATCCCGAAAGTCATTAAAGTAGGGACTATGGGCACCTACGAACCTTTTAGCTATGTCGACGAAAACAATGTGCTGACCGGCTTTGATCTAGAGGTCTTAAGGGAGATAGAAAGGCGAGATCCTCTTCTTCACTTTGAATTCGTCGCCTCCCCATGGGACACCCTGTTTCCCGGCTTAGACGCCGACAAGTTTCAGATGCTGGCCAACCAAATCACCACTAACCCAGATAGGGTCAAAAAGTACCTTTTGACCGAAAACAGCTATTTCACCTGCGTCGATACCGTGATCGTCCGGGCGGATCGCGACGACATCAAAAGCGTTCGCGATCTTCAGGGAAAGAAGCTGGGCATGACCATCGGCGACAACCGCGCTCTTGACCTGGAAAATTGGAATAAAGCCAACGGCAATATTTTGGAGATCACCTACTTTGAAAACGATCTGCCGGGAATCTTGGTGGACGTCATCAATGGACGCCTGGACGCGACCGTAAACGACCCATTGGTCGCCGCCGACAAGGCTAAACGCCAAGGCTTGCAGATTAAAGCCGTCGGAGAACGCATCACCGAGGCTCCGGCGCTTTATATCTTCAAAAAAGACGAAGTCGGCGCCGCCCTTAGAGCTCGGATAGACGCCGGTTTGAAAGCGTTGATCGACGATGGCTGGTTAAGCAGAAAATCAATCGAGCAATTCGGCGTGGATTATTCCAAGTGAGCGTTTATATATCGTCATTCTCAATCCGCTTTACGGGTTTAGTCGCCGGATTTAGCCTGCATGATTTAGAAGGCGAGAGTTCTTTATTGAGGTTAAGTTTGCAAGATTAACTTTATGAGATTAACTTTGCGAGATTGTCGATGACGGATACTATTCCAGAAAGCTGCCGTCTTGGACTGTTTCGACTTCAGCTCTCTTTGAATCAAGTGAATATATCCTCCTGTAATTTGCGGGTAGAGTCCTATGGTCTCTACCCGCCACGATTTTAAGTAAGATTAATTCGCCTGATTTTCCCTTTTGGTCAGCTGACGAATTGGTCAGTTGACGAAAATCAGTCTAAAACTAAATTTATCTCGTAATCGCCAACTCTGAGGTATAATCAGGACATCGACCATCTCCAGCAAACCGTCTAAATCGCTGCGGAGTTCATTTCCGACTCGATAGCCGCTCGGCTCAAGAGAATCAAATGACCAAACCAATCTGGAGCGCCTGCTGCGTCAACTGCGGCGCCTTATGTCCGTTAAGACTTTTCGTCGAAAACGGACGGCTGTTGCGAGTGGAGTCCCATGACGCGCCTGACTCCGCCAAGGCCTGCTTACGGGGCAGAGCCGCCAAAGAGCTGATCTATTCCAAAGATCGACTGACTACTCCCTTACGACGAGTGGGCGCTAGGGGTTCGGGGCGTTTCGAGTCCATCAGTTGGGAGCAGGCCTATGACCAGCTGGCGGAATCGCTTACGGAAGTCGTCGCGAAATACGGAAGCGGCGCCGTCTACCGCCAATACGGAAGCGGGACCAACAACTGCTTGTTGACCTACAGAGGCTGCATAACCCGTCTTTTCAATCTTACCGGGGGCCATCTCTCCCACTACAACTCCTACAGTTCGGCCCAGATATCGGTGGCCGGCCCATATCTATACGGGCGAAGAGATTCCAACCCAGCCAAAGACGTGGAAAACGCCAAACTTTTAGTGATGTTCGGCGACAACCCTCTGGAGACCCAGGCTAGCGGCGGCGGCGCGGGAAAAGATCTGTTGGACGCTTTAAAAATCAGCAAAGCCAAAGTCATCTGCCTTGACCCACGCTACTCCGATTCAGCCGCCGTCATGGCGGACCAATGGATCCCGATGCGTCCCGGAAGCGACGCGGCTATGGCTTTAGCCGTCGCCTACGTATTGATCGCCGAAGATCTGGTCGACAAGCAATTTTTAAACGCCTATGTCGTAGGTTACGAAGGGATGCCGAATCGCGGCTCCTACAAAGACTACGTTTTGGGCCTTAAAGATTCAGTGCCCAAGACTCCGCAGTGGGCCTCGGCCATAACGATGTGCCCGGCTGAGACCATCGAAAAGCTGGCCATAGAAATAGGAACGACTAAGCCATGTTTCATAACCCAAGGACGCGGGCCTCAGAGAACGGCTTTCGGCGAGGCGACCGCCCTCTCCATCATGGCCTTGGCCGTCATCACCGGAAACGTGGGGATCAGCGGCGGAAACACCGGAGACGTCTTTGGGGCTTGGGGTCCTAAATGGCCCAGATTCCCGGAAGGGGAAAATCCGATAAAAGACGTCATCCCGTCATTTTCCTGGGTGAAGGCCATAAAAGACGGACCCTCGATGACCCGTCTTCAAGACGGCGTTCGAGGCGCCGAATCCTTAAGTGCACCGATCAAGTTTTTGTGGAATTGTTCATCAAACATCACTCTAAATCAGCACTCGGAACTTGCATCGACTAAGAGGGTCTTGCAAGACCCGAATCTGTGCCGCGCGATCGTGAACGTGGACGCGAGGCTTACGCCGTCGGCCAAAATCGCGGATATTGTGCTGCCGTCGGTTTTAGCCCCAGAGCAGGACGAGATCTTCGTTCAAGGATGGGGCATGACCAAGGGCCTATTTTTAGTCGCCAAGGCGGCTCTAAAACCGCCGGGCGAGGCCTTAAGTCAATACGAAATCGTGAGAGGACTCGCCAGGCGTCTTGGATTGGAAAAGGAATTCACCCTCGATAGAAGCCACTGGAACTGGATTGAACACCTCTACCGGGCCTCGAGGATGGTGGTCGCGGATCTGCCTGAAGACATCCAAGAGGCCATCGACCATGGGCCATATAGTTTTTCGCCTCCGGCTCGGTTAATAGCCTTTGAGCAATTCAGAAAAGATCCCGTCGCCTCCCCTCTTTCCACTCCTACCGGCAAAATAGAGCTTTACTCCGAGCGCTTAGAGCGGATCGCCGCTCAGTGGACTCTCCCGCCCGAACAGGTCATCGCCCCGATACCCCAGTACCACCCTTCATGGGAGGGACCGACCTCAGACGGATATCCTCTGCAACTTATCGGTCACCACTACAAAGGAAGAGTGCACTCAAGCTTCGCCGACTTGAAGTCTCTCGCCACCGTCGCCCCGCAGAGGCTATGGTTGAATCCGATCGACGCCGAAAAGCGAGGCTTGGCGCACGGCGATCTAGCCAAAGTCTACAACGATCGAGGGCAAACGCTGGCGAAGGTGAAAATAACCCAGCGCATCATGCCCGGGGTGGCAAGTCTTCCCCAGGGAGCGTGGTTTGACCCTGACTCCGACGACATCGACCAAGGCGGCTGCATAAACGCCCTGACGCGAGACTTCCCGTCGCCGCTAGCTAAGGGAAACCCGCAGCACACCAACAGAGTCGAGGTAATCAAATCCGACCGATAAATAACCAAATAGCCGTGAATAATCAAATAACCTTAAATAACCAAATAACCCGTATGACGAAGCAAATGACGAAACTGCCATTTCTATATTTCGACTCGGCCGTCTGCTCAGGATGCAAGACCTGCGTGGTCGCCTGTTTGGACGGGCGAAACGACGACACAGACCACCCCAGAAGAAACGTGATCGAATACTGCGGCGGGAGCTTTCGACAGCGCGGCGACGGCGCTTTCGTTCAAGACGTCTACGCTTATTATTTATCAATCAGCTGCCACCACTGCTCCGAACCCCTATGCCTCAAAGCCTGTCCAAATAAGGCTTTAAGGAAAGAGCCCAGCGGATTGGTGACTTTAGTCGGAGACTGCCTGGGCTGCCGAAACTGCCGGACGGCTTGTCCTTACGATGCGCCTGTGTTCGATTTGAAAACGGGAAAATTGGATAAGTGCGACTTCTGCATAGACAGGCTCAATTCCAAGCAAGCCCCGCTGTGCGTGGAAGCCTGCCCATTGGGAGCTTTGACGCTGATTGAGGAAACTGATTTAGAAAATATCGATGAAGATGATTTAATGGTCGCCCCGCCGCCGCTTCCGCCATGGTCTCTTACAAAACCGAGGTTGATGGTGGGCTGGCCAAAGAGATTCACTCGCGCGGACATCGAAAAGCTCAGAGACGGAAGAGTCGCCAACCCGGAAGAAAAATAGAAAACGCCGAAAGTTTTATGGCGGCAGTTCTATGGCGGCAGCTCTAGGGCAGTCGCTTTATAAAAGCAGCTTTGTCCTAATGGACTCTATGGGCGCCGACGACGTCTTCAAGGCCAAGGCCCTCCAAAAATCATCTTTTCTCCTGTCCCAGGGTGACTGAACGATAAACCGCAAGCTCTAAGCATTATCCGAACGTCTTTTTTTCCGCCATAACGCTGATCTCCAACTATAGGGCGACCAATGAAAGCAAGATGCAGCCTTATTTGATGGGTGCGTCCGGTCAGAGGTTGAGCGAGAAACAAGACCACGCCGTCCCTTTCATCAATTACTGTGAATTTTGTGATTGATTTCAGCCCTGGTCCAGATTCTCTCGCCAAGTAACGCCCATTTTCTTTGGCGATGACCGCTTCGACCGTCTTTTCGGTCCAATCCGGTTTTGGACCGAGGCTGAGGGCCAAATAACGCTTGGAGACCTTTCCGGATTGAAAAGCTATTCCTAAGCGGCTGGAAGCCAGACGATTCACGGCCAACAACAACAGTCCGGATGTCCCCGCGTCCAAGCGATGAGCAAGCCGCAGGGTCAAACCGGTATATCTTTCCATAGCCGCCAATACGTTGTTGTGAGCATCATACGGGACGGCTTGGGACGGGCGATCGGCCTCCTTGTCGTAAACAATGACGTCGTCGTCACGGTAAACGATTCTTTCTCGGTTAATCTCGTAAAAGACGCCGGTCCCGTAAACGGGAAGGCTTAACCTAAAACACCCCTTGCCGATCGCCGCCAACGGATCGAGATTGACCGAGTCGTTCAACCACAAAGAGCCGAAAGCCACCAGCTCTTTGGACCGCTCATCGTTTAAGCCTGTCAACAGCTGAGCCAGCTTCCAGGACGGTTGACCCGACAAAGACTCGGGAATATCCCCTACCCTTATCGGATCTCTTCCCCCAAAAGGAGGAGCCGCTACGGGGGGATCCGAGAAAGGCTCGGAAAATAACTCTCCAAACGGGCCTTGAGTATGGGGAGCGAAATCAATAAGCGTTTTCACAATACCGACTCGATTTTCCGGGAAAGCCTCGCTCCGGTCGGCGAGAGATCGACTTCATAAGCCAAAAGTTCCACCCCACGTTTTACAGCCTCCCTTAAAGTCTTTCCCCAGAGGGGATCAATGGAGTCGGCCGGAGAAAAAGAGGCGGCTCCGCTTCTTTGCACCAAAATAAGGATAGCCGCCCTCTGCGACGGCCCCAACAAATCAATGAGCTCATTCAAGTGCTTTGTCCCTCTGCTGCTGACCGCATCGGGAAAAAGAGCCACGCCGTCAATCACCAACGTGGAACTCTTCACCTCCACCCAGACCACCTCTCCATTTTGACCCGTAAGCTTGAGATCCAAGCGGCTGCCTCCGGCGGCGACCTCTCTTTGAACCTGAGCGGGAAAAGGGAAACCCTCAAACAACCCATATTGGCAGCCTAATGCCGCCAAGCGGTTGGGAAGAGCGGTATTGAGGCCGACTAAGCCGTCGGGCATGGAGATCATCTCTAAACTATAGCGGTACTTACGTTTGGGGTTCGAGCTTTCGCTGAGATAAACCGATCGTCCAGCTTCGGAGCAATTGAGCATGGCCCCGGTATTGGAAGTGTGGGCTGTCGTCACCTCTCCGCTTTTAAGCTTTACGTCAACCAAAAAGCGTTTATAGCGTTTGAGTAAAATTCCTTCTGTAAGAGGCGGAAAGTCGATGATCGCCAAGTTGACGTCTCTCGGGCGATCAATCAGCTCTTTGTTCGGCGCGAGGGACGTCTTTTGACATGCATCTTGGGTCGCATCGTGAGTTATACTTTGGATCGCATCTTGCGGCTTTCGTCGAGACACGCTTTGCAGCGTTTCTCGAGACGTATCAACAAATGTATCTTGAAGCATATCTTGAGCTATCTTCCCAGACGGAATAATTTTCTTATCTATTTTCACAAAAATAACCCAGTTGCTCTCCTTTGCTTCAGCCAAGGGGAG
>JAISZP010000026.1 GCA_031269135.1 Deltaproteobacteria bacterium
TTCAATATTATGCGTGACGAAAGCTACCGTGGTTCCCTCTTCTTCTTGAATCCTTCTGACTTCATCTTCCAGATAATACCTCAGCTGAATATCCATCTGCCCGTATGGTTCGTCCATCAAAAGCAGATCAGGCTTCACGGCGAATTCTCTGGCCAAAGCCACCCTCTGCTCAAGACTGGCCGAAAGCTCCTGGGGATAGTAATCGGCAAAGGGCCTCAAGCCGACGATGTCGAGCATTTTTTCCACTCGGTCTTTGACCTCCGCCTCAGGGAGTTTTTTTATCCTAAGGCCGAAAGCCACGTTGTCCCAGACCTTCAGCCACGGAATCGAGGAGGCTTCCTGGAAAACAAAGCCGATGTTATGACGAGCCAGATCGATGCTCTCGCCGTCAACCAATATTTCTCCTGCCGTCAGAGGAAGAAAGCCGGTCAGGCAGTTTAGAAAAGTGGTCTTGCCGCAGCCGGTCGGTCCCACCAGGCACAAAAGCTCGCCCTTATGGATGTCGAAGCTTATGTCGTCAAGCACCAAAAGAGAATCATAAGCCTTGGTCAGGCTCCGAACCGAGACCTTGGGGCTGGTCTTTGAAGCTGCGGATTGTTGTTCGCTAGATTGTCTTTCGCTTGAAGTCATTTAGAGCACCATATCGTAGTGAGCTGAAATCTCCTTGCGGAGGGCTAGAAACACCGGATCGGTGTAACTGCGGGGATGAGGGATGTTTATTTCCCACTCCTTTTTTAGTTTGGCGGGTCTTTTGGACATCAAGACCACTCTATCTCCCAGAAAAATAGCTTCCTCAATGTTGTTCGTAACGAAGATGACGGTTCTTTTTTCTTTTTCCCATATGATCAGAAGCTCCTTTTCCATGGCGTAACGGGTTTGAGCGTCAAGAGCCCCGAATGGTTCGTCCATCAAAAGGACTTCCGGTCCGGAGGCGTAGGCTCTAGCCAGTCCCACCCGCTGCTTCATCCCTCCGGACAAGGCCTGCGGGTAAGCCTTTTCAAAACCAGACAAGCCGACAAGCTCGATAAATTTAGCGGCGACACTGCGGCGCTCGGCAAGACCTACTCCCTTGGACTTAAGGCCCCAGGCCACGTTTTCCTCGACCGTTTGCCAGGGAAAGAGGGCGTATTTCTGGAACACAAGCCCTCTTTCCATACCGGGACCTTTGACGGGAGCGCCTCTAAAGCTTACCAGACCGGCCTGAGGTTCTTGGAGTCCGGCTAGGCAGTTAAGCAAAACTGTCTTACCGCATTGACCTGGTCCAAGGACCACCAAAAACTCATTTTCCTTGACGCCGAGGGTGAAACCGTCAAGCACTTTCAGCTCGTCGCCCACCTGAAAGGATACCGTCAGCCCCTGACAGAAAAGGATATATTCAGCCGGAGAGGCCGCTCGCTGGACCGACGGCTTTGGAGGCTCAAATAGATTTGGGTTCTCGAATTGCCATGGGTCTTCAAATAGCTTTTGCTTCTCAAATAGCTTTTGGTCCTGAAATAGCTTTTGGTCCTGAAAGCTTGCTTCTTTTCTAGTTGTCATTCGACCTCAGATAAACGTTTGCTGAAAACTTTGTTGAGGCGTTTCCGCCTTGCGGCGCTCCATCATATCTTTGCCGCGATCTAGCGAATCTTTGCGGTGATATATCGACCCTTTATGGCTGTTCATCAATTCTTTGAAAGCGACTCTTTAAGGCCGTTTTGTAGCTTTTTAAGGGTTTTTGGGGCTTTTCCTGGACTTGTCGGCGGCTTTTTGAAGCCTCACAAAAAGCCGTCAAACCAGTTGTCTCCGCCAAGGGCAGATAAGCTTTTCCAATAATCTCAACAGCGCGGCGAGAAGGGCCCCCAGCACTCCAATCACCGCCATGCCTGCTATGATCATTTCCGGCCTGTCAAGGTTCATGCCCTGGATTATAATGAAACCGACCCCTTCCCTGCCGCCTACCAGTTCGGCGGCCAGAACGCACATCCAGGCCATAGACATGCCGTTTTGGAGACCCGCAAATATTGAAGGCAGGGCCGCAGGGACCGCAACCGCCAAAAACAATCGCTTCTTGGAGGCCCCAAAGACCTTGGCAGCCTGAATCAGAAGCGGATCGACGTAGCGGGTCCCTGTGAAGGAATTGAGCACCAATATGATAAACGCCCCAACATAGCAGATATAGATCTTCGAGCCTTCAGCCACGCCCAGCCAAAGAATGGCGATTGGAATCCAAGCGATGGGCGGTATCGGTCGAAAGATTTCGAAAATAGGCATGACGATTTTGCGGCAAGTGGCGTTCCAGCCCATCATGAGTCCCAGCGGGAGGCCCGTCACGATGGCTAAGACGTAAGCCGCCATCACCCGCCTGAGGCTGAAGAGCACGTGCTCGATAAGAGTTCTGCCGCTGAGGGGGGTATTGAAGAGACGAACTATTTCCCCAAACACTTCCAATGGGTTGGGCAGAAATCTTGCTCCCGCCATTTGGTTTACCGTAATCCAGAGCAAAAGGGCCGCTGAAAGCGATAGACTACCCAAGAAATAGGGATATAACCGGCTATTGCCTTTCAAGATAGCCTCCTAGACGAGACGAAAAGCTTCTCGGCTCTGGTCAGACCCCAGGAAAGAAAGGCCCCCAAAAACCCGATGGCCAGCATGCCGACTATGACGATGTCCGGCCTGGCTAGGCGGCGGCCCATCTGGATCATAAACCCGAGTCCCTGGGAGGCGGCCAGCAGTTCTGCGGCCACCAGAGTAGTCCAAGCGGCATTTAGAGACAGCCTCAGGCCTGTAAAAATCATGGGAATGGCGCTTGGCGCCCCGATTTTTAAAAACGCCGTGAAATCGCTGGCCCCGTGGATTTTAGCCACCCGAGTCAGAGTGGGGTTGGTTAGGCGGATCCCGGTAAAGGAGTTGATCACGCAGGGGACGAAAGAAGCCAGAAAAATGATGAAAGCCTTGGCGTTTACTCCGATCCCCAACCAGAGTATGGCTAACGGAATCCAAGCGATAGGCGGCACAGGCCGAATGATGTCGAAGATTGGCCTGGCTAAAAAGTTAAAGCGAGGGTACCAGCCCATCAGAAGGCCCAGCGGTATGCCGACCACCGCCGCCGCCGTAAAGCCCACGACGGCCAGCCCGAGGCTTGATAAGGCGTGCGCCCAGAGATAGGCTCCGTCAGGGTTCACCTCGGCGAGCTTCATAATGAAGATCTTTAGGACCTTTGACGGCGGCACCAGCTGATAGGGTCCGATTATCCCGAAGTAGCAAACTCCTTCCCACAAAACGAAAAAAACAATCAGGCTGATTAGCGATAGACGCACCTCGAACAGCTTTCGCCACAAACGGACCAGCCAGCGAGTGGACGCGCGAGGGGAGACGGGAAGCGACAAGGGAGGCGACATGGGAGGCGATATAGCAGGGGACCAATCGGCTCGGATTTGTTCTGATTCGATTGGTCCCTCTGATTCGATTGATTCCTCTGCTGTGGTCATTTCGCTCGCCCCGGAAGCCCTCGCCTGAGAAATCGACTCGGGAATCGTCTCTGGAATCGACTCTGCAACAGCCTTTGCAATCGTCTCTGCAGCAATCTCCTGCGCTCCGCCAGAGCCGTCGCCGCCGGCAGGAGTCGAACTAGTCGACTGGGAAGTCGAAGGAGTCGAAGGTGGAGTCAAAGAGGAAGTCAAGGCCGAAGTCGAAGATGCAGTAAAGGGGGAAGCCGCAGGAGCCAAGCCTTTCTCCAATGTCGCCTCTTTCCCCGATATAGCCTCTTTCTCCAATGTCGCCTCTTTCCCCAAAATAGTCCCTTTCTCCAATGCAGCCTCTTTGTCCGATATAGCCTGCATCGGCTCTTTGGCCTCTGATTGCGCTCGACTGGAGGTCTCGGTCGGCCACTCGGAGTCTTCAAGCTTCGCTAATGGGTGAGAGAAAGAATTCATTTATTTGCGCCCTTGGACTAACTTCTCCAGAAAGCTTGCATCAATAAAGTAGTTGTTGTTCTTGTAAGCGTCGTATTCTTCTTGGCTGATGCGGCCTTGCTCCAAGAGAAACCGAGCCGTGCCGTCCAACCAGGCGGGCACTTTTTCGGGGTTGGTGAGAAGTTCAAGCTGCTCCTGAGCGGTAAAGAGCGGGCGGTATTTAAACTCAAGTTTCACCTGATCCGCAGTCAGTTCCAGGCCGCAGTAATCCGTGAAATACTTCAGAAGCGGCGCCACCGAGCCGTCCGGGTCGGCCTTGAGCGCCTCTATTTCCGAAACATAGACGTCCAGCCAGGCGACCACCAGATCAGGGTGCTCTTCGGCGAATTCCTTTCTGGCCCCTACCCCGCCTAAGATGATGGAGCCGGCCTTGGCCCCTGAAGAAACCTTTATCCAGCCCTTGGCTTCGGCGATATAGCTGAAGGGCGCCCAGAGCTGCAGGATGTCGCCCTCCCCGGCGCCGAAGGCTGTAACCGCCTGGGCCTGTTCCATGTGGACGATGGAGACGTCGGAATCGCCGAGTCCCAGCGCCTTTAAAGTCGACGATAGGGCGTAGTGGCCGGTGGAGACGGTAGTGGCCAGGATTTTCTTGCCTTTCCAATCGTCTTTCGTGCCGTAAATCTCAGGGTAGTTAGGATTGGCGCCCTTTGAATTTAAAAGGGGTGAATCCGGGCGAGCCCACAGATCGTTGGTTTCCGACTCGTCGTTGGAAATGGCGATAAACTTGTAGCCGTAGCGGATGCCCGCCAAAATGGTCGGGACCGCGCCCATGGCGCCGACGTCCCATTGGCCGGCGGCTAAGGCCTCCACCTGAGGGCCGCCGGAGGCGAAGAGAGTGAAATCGGTGGCGAAAGGCGCGCTGTCGATCTTACCTGTTTCGATGGCATGCCAGATGGGGAGTCCGTGCAAGGCGGGCTGAGCGCTGGTGTGGACCAGAGGCTTGTCCTGAGCCTCCAAAAGTCCGGGTCCAATCAGAAGGCCGGGACCGATTAGCCCCAGCAACAACAGAGCAAAAGAGGCCGTTAAAATTCTCGAAAGATTTTTGGTCATACTTGTTCCTCGTAAAGTGATTGCAAACGTTAGACGACGGAAGTCGAACCTCCATGATCCTTTAACTGAGAGATTAAATAATCAAATTTATCATTATCTGGAACTATATTTTTATATCTATACTCTCTGCCCAGAAAATTATATTTGACCTCGCCAGCGCGATGATACGGCAGATACTCGGCGGCGACGTTACCCGCTTTGGGGGCGAGATCTCCGAGGCGGCGCAGAGCGCTCGGAGCATCATTGAAATCAGGTATGACCGGGATGCGGACGGTTATCTTTTTGGAGTAAATCCCGGCGAGGCGGTGGAGATTTTCGATGATGGCCTGGTTGCCCAGGCCTGTGAACTCCCTATGTTTAGCGTCGTCGAAGTGCTTTAGATCGTAGAAGATTGAATCGAGATGGACAGAGACCTCTTTGAGGATTTCAAAATCGCAGGCCCCCGAGGTCTCCAAGGCCGTATCGATGTGGCGTTTTTTCGCTTCCTTTAGTAGGGCCAAAGCGAAGGCCGGCTGCGCTAGGGCCTCCCCGCCGCTGATGGTTAGCCCTCCGCCGGAACGCTGATAAAATACGCCGTCTTCCTCCACCTTTCTCCGCGCCTGCTCTACGCTCATCTTTTCTCCGTAACGAAAACGTGCCCCGGACGGACAAGCTTCCGCGCAGAGAAAGCAGCCGACGCATTTGCCGCGGTCAAAGATCACGGCCTGATCGACCTCTTTCAGGCTCCCATTGGGACAGACCTTGATGCATCTGCCGCAGACCTTCGCTCCCAGACAAAGGCCAGGATTCACGCCCAGTTCCGGTTGATGTTTTTGGGACTCCGGATTGGAGCACCACCGACACCTCAAAGGACAACCTTTAAAAAAAACGATTGTCCTAATGCCTTTTCCGTCATGAACGTTAAAGCGCTGAACGTTGAAAATCACGCCTTCGACGGTCATATCGATCAAAATCCCGCATGTTCTGTCCGCTCAATGATGTCGGACTGCAAATCAGGCGACAAATCGCAGAAATAAGCGCTGTATCCGGCGATTCGCACCAATAAGCCGCGCCAGGCGTCCGGATTTTTCTGCGCCTGCAGAAGCGTTTGCTTGTTGATGATGTTGAACTGCATATGCCAGAGCCTAAGATCGCACCAAGCTCTAATCAAGCTGACGATCTTCTCGGCCCCTTCCTCGCCCGTGACGCAGCTGGGGGATAGTTTGATGTTGAGAAGGCGTGAAGCCCGGTTGGTCAGCTGATAATTTTTCGAGTTATGGTTCGAAAGCAAGACGGCGGTGGGGCCTTGCCGGTCGGCGCCGTGAGAGGCGGAAGAGCCGTCTGAAAGCGGGGTCCAGGCCTTCCTTCCGTTGGGAGTGCTTGAGATGACCCTGCCGAACGGCACATGGGAGGTGATCGGGACATACCTCAGATCCACGTTGATGCCCCTTTCGGCTGAGGCTATCGCGGCCTGTCTCTGGGAGATTGAATCTATCTCTCGGGCGATGGAGTCTACATAGGGGTCGTTGTTGCCGTATTTAGGGGCGCCTTTGAGGAGCGCCAAAACAGGTTCGTAGCCGACGAAGTCGGCCTCCAGAGCTTCGATGACCTCGGTTATGGCGAGCTTTTTCTCTTCGTAAACCAGCTTTTTAATCGCGGCCAAGCTGTCGACGACTGTCCCGTAGCCTAGAAACTCGAAATACGAGATGTCGAAGCCCTCTTCGATTCGAGGCGCCTGGAGATCTTTAGCGTGTTTGACGCATAGATCGTGCAGCACTGAAGCCAGAGGAGTGGCGAAATGCTCAGGTCGAATGCTGTCGACCACATACTGCTGGGCGAAAGCCTTGTTCAGAAGGTTCAGATGCTGAGCTTGATAGGCTTGGTAAAATTGTTCCCAGCTTTTGAAGTCTCTCGCCTCTCCGGTCTGAAGACCGATGATTTCATCGCCGTACTTTTTCATGCGGCCGTTATACAGGACAAATTCAATGGCTGCGGCGAAATTGATGTAGACGCAGCCTGAGGTGTAGGTGTCCCGGTTCGGCATTCTGACCTCGGTGCAGCCGGAAACCGAGTAGTCCAACAGCTCCGGCAGCGGAGCGCCCTTGGCGCCGTAAAGCGGAACGATCTCCTCATCGTTGATGAGCTTAGGAAAGCCCGAGCCGTCCTGAATGGTTTTAGCGACCTCCATCAGATATCTTTGAGGACTTCTGGCGTGAATTCTGGCCGCTAAATCGGGGTAATTGAGGGGAAACTCTCTTTTTGACTCCAGAAAAAGATAGGTCAGTTCGTTTACGGCATCCTGCCCTTCCCGGGTTTGACCTCCGATGGTGACCGCTTCCCAATGGGCGTAGGCCTCGTTGAATTCATTTCCGGTGGGATTTATGTATAAATCCACAAACTGGGCCATTTCCACCCATAAGCACTCCAAAAGCTCTTTGACGTCGTTGTCGTCGGAGATACCCTCTTTGAGGTCGTTTAAGTAGTAAGGGTAAAGGTACTGATCCATCCGACCGTTGGAGATGACGGCGCTGGCTTTCTGCTCGATTCTGGAAAACAGCTGGATAAACCACTGAGACTGGAGAGCCTCGTGGAAAGTCCTAGCCGGATAGGCTGGGACCCGCTTGCAGATGGCCGCGAGCTTGAACAGCTCCTGGCGGCGACTGTCGTCTGAAGTCTCGGACGCCAGCTGTTCGGCGAGCTCCGCGTGCCGAGCCGCCCAGATCAGCACGGCCTCGCAGACGATAATCATGGCCTCGAAGAAAGGCTTCTTGTCCACTTGATCGATGACGCTGCTCTCGTCAAGGGCCGCAAGCTTTTCTTTCATTTCGTCTTGGATGTCCAAAAGGCCGCGCTTGAGCACCTTTTCATAGTCGTGGACCCACTGAAGAGCCGAACGGTAAGAACTGGTTTCGCTGACCACGAACTTGGAGCTTAGTCCTTTGGGATCGGCGTAAGTCACCCCTCGCAAGTGCTCAGGCAGAGCTTGGTTCAGATGCTCATGGAAGGTTTTGCCTTTCCAATAGGAGGCCACTTCCGAAGCGATGAGCGCGGCATCAGATTGACTGATGTTGAAGGTGTTTTTTTGGCGCTGATGGAGATTTTCCAAAACGATAGGGTAGAAGTCGCCGTCGATTTCGGGATACAGGATCCCGTAACGTCCGAGCTGGCCCGCGCGGCCCGCCAGAAGCTGGTCAGGGGTTATTCTCACAGCGACGTTTTCAGCGATATGTTTCAGAGCCTTTGCCCACCGCAGCGTCAAGGGTTGCCCTTCGGTCAGTCTCATCGAGCGCGTGAAATACAAAGCTCTTT
>JAISZP010000092.1 GCA_031269135.1 Deltaproteobacteria bacterium
CAGGCGCTACTTTCCTAAAAGGATTTTCGCTATAATAGTGGCCGTTTTAGAGCAATTACGCTGTTGGCGCTTCATATTTCTCCGCTTTGCCGGTTCATCTTCGAAATTAAAGCTCTCCATCCTTTTTTCAGCTTCATCCGGTATGCCTACTTGCCTTTCATTCGAGGTCCAATGTCGTCGTTTTACGGGGAATGCCTTCTTGCTTTTTCCATCACTTTCACTTCAGCCTGCAAAAAAGCCTCAATGCCTAACAACAACCAAAACCTGACTCAAGGACCCGTCGGCTTCAAGCTGTTGCTTTTTACCCTTCCTCTTTTGGGCGGAACCTTGATCCAGCAGCTGTACAACACGGTCGATCTAGTCTTCGTTGGTCGTCTTGTAGGAAGAGGCGGCGGCGGCGGTAGGCGCCGGCACTCTTTTGGCGAACTGCTTGATCGGGTTTTTTACCGGCTTAAGCGTAGGCTCAAGCGTGATAACCGCCAAATATTTTGGGGCTAAAGATAAAAATTCGCTGAAAAAAACCATTCATACGGCCATTGCCGTCAGCTTTTCGATAGGCGCCGTTTTTATGGTCATCGGATTGACGGCGGCGCCCACGCTTCTTAAACTTCTCGATACTCCGCAGGAGATATTCGATACGGCTGTCGTGTACATCCGCATCTACTTCTTAAGTTTCATTTCCATCGTCAGCTACAATATCGGCTCAGGGCTGCTGCGGGCTTTGGGCGACTCTCGTTCCCCGGTGCTCCATCAGCTTATCGGAGGAATTTTCAACGTCATAGCCAATGCGTTTTTTATTTGGATTTTAGGTTGGGGAGTGCAAGGAGCGGCTATTGCAACCTTCATCTCTCAATCGATAGCGGCCTTTCTAACGATTAGACGCCTGACGAAACTTCAAGAGACGTACAAACTAACGGCGAAAGAACTTAAAATCGATAAAAGCAACCTCATCGAAACGCTCATGGTGGGTATCCCAGCCGCCATTCAAGCAGTGGCCATCACCTTTTCCAACTTGGTCGTTCAATACCACATCAACAGTCTTGGAGTCGACAGCGTAGCGGCCTTTACCTGCTACTTCAAAGTTGAACAGATGATTTACCTGCCCATCATGTCTTTAGGGCAGGCGGCCACTGTTTTCACCAGCCAAAATATCGGGGCAGGCCAAATAAATAGGCTGAAAAAAGGTTTAAAACAGATCCTCTGCGTTGGTCTTTTAATCACCTTGGCGCTGAGCTTTTCAACTTTGTCTTTTTCCTCCTTAGCCTTCGGCTTATTCACCTCCCAGGCGGAAGTCGTCGCGGTCGGTCAATCAATCGCCTCCGTAACCTTCCCTTTTTTCTTTTTATACGTTTTTATCGAAGTATTGACCTCGTCGTTTCGGGGCGCGGGACATGCGGTCGCATCCATGGTCATAGTGATTTGCAACATCTGCGTAATTAGGAGCATCTTGCTCTTTCCCATAATGCGCCATTACTTCTCCGCCCAAGGCGTGGCCATGGTCTATCCCATCACCTGGGCCGGCTGCGCTTTGTGTCTTTGGCTCTTTTATTTCATTTCCGATTGGCTCCCTAAAGAGTCTCGGCCATATGAATAAAATAAGGCTCAGAGCGCTGATATGATGATATAGGACGAAAATGACCTGAATTTTTAGCATTATTGATTTTTTGGTCGGCGCCTTCGTTTGCGAGCGGTTTTGGCGGAGAGACTTGCCTTGGCGCGATTTTTCAAACTGAAATTCCAAAACCGTCACAGTCGGCGCCGCGTAACGCGAGATTCCCGTACAGCGCTCCGAGAATCAAACCGATGCCGACGACGAGACCAACCTGGGTTGCCTAACAATTATTCGTCGTTAGTGGTAAAATGTTGGTCATCTAAAAAGGAAGTGATTTTATGTCGGACAATCTGGTTAAAGATATATGGAAAGAGGAATTGCAACGTTCGAGAGATATTCTTGAAATTAAAATCAAACGGTTGCAGGGTTTGCCGAAAGGGTCGATACAGCCGCGAAATCGCCGCAAAGGCGTTTACTACTACTTGTATTTCAGAGAAGGAAAGAAGGTGAAATCTGTTTACCTCGGCAATGATTCCGAGAAAATAAGCCGAGTGCGCGAGCGGCTTGCTCAGAGAAAATCTCTCGAACAATCTATCCTTCGCACGAAAAAAGATATTCGATTGCTTGAAAAGGCGATGCTTCTGAAATGATTCTCCGCCGGCGAAAAAACCTTCGACGAAATCATTCGCGCACCGAATGATTGCGGCATGATCAGCGCATCATGCCGATCGGCTCATGGACCTAGTTTTCATACGAGACGGTCAGTTTCTTCAAAGGGCATAAATCCATGACGAGAACCAGAGACGTTGATTTGCTTGTGCGCAATCAGAGAAAACCGCCGCACAAGACGGACTTTCTCGACAAGATGCAAGAAGCTGGATTCATTATCGACGCAAGCGAAATTTCAGGCATGCATCGCTTCATGTTGAAGGACTTCAACCGTAGCAAACAAGCTGCAGCGACATCCCGGCGACAGCCGCAGGGCTGAAATCGTCGTTTGTTCGGCTCTGGGCGAATTTGTTCCATCTGCGCAGGCGACGCGAATGGCGAAAACTTCTGAAAGAGCGGCGCCTATGAATCGAAAAGAAAAGATCGCAAAAACCTACAAAGACTCGAAAAACTACTACGACGATGCGCTGGCGGGAAAATGCTGGTGGGCGAAGCTTTATATGAACGTCATCTGGGGCGCGAATGATTGGGAGATTGCCGCTCGGCTGTTCGATTCGCTGCCTAAAGATTTCGCCGGCGAACTGCTTGATGTGCCGACCGGCGCCGGTTTGTTCGCCGCTGAGCGCTATAAGAGAATGCCGAAGGCGCGGATTACGGCGCTGGACTATTCGGAAACAATGCTCGATAAAGCTCGGGAGCGATTCGCGCTCTGCCCGAATGTCGTTTGCGTTCAAGGCGACGTGGGAACGCTTAATTTCGGGAACGACGTCTTTGATGCGGTGTTTTCCATGAATGGGTTTCACGCGATATGGTGAGTTGTTTCAAATGGTGAGTGAGATGCGTAAATACTTTTATTCACCGTATCAACAGCTAAATCACTCACCATTTTATTACTGCTTGCTCCAATCGGTAAGCTTTTCCAT
>JAISZP010000131.1 GCA_031269135.1 Deltaproteobacteria bacterium
AGAACTTGACGTTCGAGCACCTGAGGAACGTCACCAAGGCCGCCTACGTCATGCCCGGCAAACCGGCTTTCGACCCGGCAAAAATCTGGGCCGGCTTTTAATTTCAACTAGCGCCGCCGCCTTTCGCCAAGGCGGTCCATATTGTTCCCGGCAAACCGGCTTTCGACCCCGCTAAAATCCGGTCCGGCTTTTAACTTTACCTTAACTAGCGCCGCCGCTTTTCGCCAAGGCCGACTTCTCGATCGGTTCTTGGCGAAGGCGACCCGTGCTACAGAGCATCATCCTTGCGGCTGAAGACTTTCATTCCCGCTTTGCCGACTTTGGTGCGAAGCTTGGAATCATTTTGGACAGCCAAACCGTTTCTCATTAATGCTGTTTAACTTTTCAAAGGAGAAAATTATGATCAGCAATTTCTTATTTTTCGCGCCGGTTATTATGGGTCCTGGGGCAGTCAGCGTCCTTGA
The DNA here is from genome assembly GCA_031269135.1 of Deltaproteobacteria bacterium. Taxonomy (GTDB): domain Bacteria; phylum Desulfobacterota; class Desulfarculia; order Adiutricales; family Adiutricaceae; genus JAISZP01. The sequence continues at coordinate 465 of JAISZP010000131.1, forward strand.
GGCTAAGGCTAAGGAATTGGCCATAAAAAAGGCCATTCTGGTCTACGATAAAGGCATTGAGGCTGCCGGTATTACCGAAAAAATCCGCAAACCTTTGGTTGCCGCTGGCGTGACCTTGGTGGAATATAACGGCGTCGTGCCTGATCCCACTGACGTGACTATTGATGCGGCGGCTAAATTAGCCCGCGACAATGATGTTGACGCCGTCATCGGCGTCGGCGGCGGCAGCACTATGGATACCTGCAAGGGCGTCAACCTGCTGATGGGCAACCCCGGCAACATCGCTGACTATTTTATCAAACCGCCCGTTTTCCCCGCATCCAAAATCGGCAAAAAATTGATCTTACTCCCCACCACCGCCGGCACCGGGAGCGAGTGCACAATTTCAGCCGTCATCACCGATACCGCCAATAAGCGTAAGGCCGCTACCCGTAGCCCAAGCCATCTAGCCACTCTCGCCATCATCGACCCGGATCTTTCTTCCGGCATGCCGCCGCGCCTTACCGCCAGCACCGGTATGGACGCCTTGGCTCACGCTGTTGAATCCATCACTATTTTACCCTCCCGTTGGAATGTCATTTCTGAAATCTTCGCAATCAAGGCTATTCAAGATTTAGTCAAATATCTCCCCATCGCCGTACACGACGGGAAAAATCTTGAAGCCCGCGAAAAATGCGCCATCGCTTCGATGTTGGCCGGTTCGGCTTTCGCCAACACCCTGGTTCACCTCGGCCATGCCTTCGGTCACTCCATCGGCGCCAGACTCCATATGCCCCACGGCGAATGCTGCGGCGTCACTCTAGCCCACGCCATTGATTATGTCGCCGACGCCGTTCCCGAAAAGGTCAAACTGGTAGGCGAAACCATGGGCCTGACTTTTTAGGCTGGAGCTACTCCGGCCGTCATCGGTAGAAAGACCGCTGAAAGAATCGCGGCCTTCCAAAAAGAGATTAAACTGCCGACTCTTAAAGATTTTGGCGCAACACGCGACGATGTCGTGGCCGCTTCGGAATTGGTCCCTCGCGACAGCGTTTATGGCTATACCCCCAAACCCATTGAGATGGATAAAATCAAAGAGATTCTCGGCAAAATTTATGATGGCGTTTTTTAGCCGTTGTCAGGAGCGGGTCGTTTTTTTGACTGCGCCAGGCCATTGCTGAAAGCTGCTACTTATCTTTGTTGTTTTGATCTGTTTTTGTCGATTGACTGGCTTTAGCCGATATTCAGCTGCGCCCCGTTCACGCGGGGCGCAGAAAAATCTTGACCTTCGGTCAGGAAGGGATCATTTATGAGTGAAGTGAAAAAATTTAGAGGCAACATAGTCGCAGCCGCCTGTTTTGTTATTATGTTCATGCATTTGGGGGCTATCGGCTCAATAGGCATTTTTCTTTCACCTATCGCCGAAGGCAACGGTTGGAAGGTTGGCGATGTGGCCATATTGATAACTTGGGCCACAGCCACTGCGGCTATCGTCGGATTTGTCGCCGCCGCACCGATCATTAAGGCGCTGACTCCAAAATGGAGCTTATTCATTTCCAGTATTGTTTGCGCCAGCCATTATTATTGGTATTCCGTCGGCACGCACCTTATTGAATACTATTTGGCGGCGGCAGTTGCTGGTTTGGTTATCGCTTGCGGCACCAGCGCGGCTATCGGCAACGTCATCGGACAGTGGTTCATCGCCAAACGAGCCTCCATGATCGGCTTGGTGTTCGGCGGCGCCGCTTTCGGCACAGCTGTTTGGCAGTCTGTCGGCGGCATTCTCATTAAAAACTACGGCTACCGCAGCACCTATGTCATCATGGGAACAGTGCTTTTGGTGGTGTCGATTTTGACGAATCTTCTTTTCATCACCTCCCCCGAAAAGGTGGGCCAGAAAGCATTGGGCGCGGATCAAGTAGTCGATAAAGCTCCGGCGGCTGGAAAACCGGCTCAAAGCACTGTCGTCGCCGGTCTGACTTTGAAAGAGTCGTTGCGGACCGTTTCCTTTTATCTGATATTCATAGGAGTGCTCTTAGTCGCCGGCGCTTGGACGGGTTGCAAGTCTTATCTGGCGCCGCTGCTTAGGGGTGAATACGGCATGGATTACAACATGTCGTCGCAGTATACCTCCATCATGAATCTGGTGGCTGCAGCCACGGTCATTATCGGCGGCTTCATAGCGCAAAAGCTCGGCAATAAAGTTTACCTATGCTTTCTTGTCGGCTTGATGACTATAGGCGCTATAATCATTTTGATGAACCCGGGCACCATCAGCATCGCCATTCTCATCGTCGCCCTGATACTTTTGGCTTGGGGCAACCCCAGCCAGTCGGCGATGCCTCCCACAGTCACCACTCATACTTTCGGCAACAAGGAATACGGCAAAATCATCGTTTACTTGATGAGCGCCGTCTATATCGGCCAAGCTATTTTGCCGATTTTGGTCAAGGCCATTCTCGCCAGAGGCATGACCCTACATGACACCTTCTATTTCTTCGTCGCTTCCGGAATAGTAGGTCTGGTTCTGATGATTTTAGGCATGCAGACGTCCCCGTTGAGGCGTACAAAAACCGCTTAAATAGGACATTCGCGCTGATTTTTCAAAGCATTCCTTTTTCGCTTCACCCGTTGATCCATTTTATAGTGGTTTGACGGGTGATTTTTTATCGTTAAACGCTGGAGCGGAGGACGAAGTTTGTCGTAGCCTTGCCATGGCGTCCGTCGGTTTGGCGTTTGATTTGTTCTTCCAGTCGGCGCTTGCTCCGGCCATGTTCCAAAGTTCGTCCCAAAGTTTGAGCCGTATTCCAAAGTCCGTAGCCCTGCCGTTTCAAGCCGGAAACATGAGATTGCGGGCCATGGCGGTCGAAAGGCAAGCTTGCGGCTGAGAATCCTGTATCGCTTGTGGTTCTGCGGACAATTGCGGCGCCGCCGGCGCCCCAATTTGTGATACACTGCATTTAAATTGAAAACAAACATTCATTTTACATTGATTTCCGATAGTCCATGATTTCTGTAAACTCATGGTTTCCATAAACTCATCACCAATATTTCAGCGCCATCATCAAATATAAGTTCAATAACCTGCGGCGAAAGGCACATTAAGCCTTTGTTGAATTCGCCCATCAATCTAACGTAAAACTGGTCTCTGCTGTTCCAGGCAAAAATCCTGGTCGGACGACATCCTCGCTGAAAGAACTAACCAATCCGAATCCGATGGGAAGAAGGAGTATAACTTCTGAACTTCAAAAAGAGATTGATCGGCTCCGGTCATTGTCATTGGCCGTCAAAACATAGGTGAGCAAGCATCATCGGAACCAGACGAAGAGTTGGAGTATGGACTATTTAACCTGTCGGTTTTTTACTCGAATGAAAAGAGATTAATTATGCACTGTCCGATGGGAGGGAGTTATAGAAGAACGATGCGTAAACTGCAAGGGCTAAAAAGCTTGCTTTAATAAAAACGTGAGCCTGAACTGCTCTAGACGTGGAGATCGTTTAATCAAACACTCAAAAAAATATGCTTACGTACTGTATCAGTACGAACAAGTAAGAATAGAGAAAAGAAGGGCATATCAAAAGACCCCGGAATTTCGAAATAAATACAGGTGGAGAAGCGGTATGTTAGCCGCTGATAGTCATATAGCAAGATTTTACTTAAAACAATTGCGTATAAGAGGCAAAAAAGGCAAATTTAAGAGTTTAATTGAAGGCTCTTAGATTAAATATCTTAAAACAAATATGAAACGTATGTCATGAAAACGAAAAAAAATAGCATGAAGTGCAGTGAACCAGAACAATACATGTAAAAATACATATAAACGTATGTTTTTCATAAAAAAAGAACTTATTGAGAAATTAGATCAATAAAGTGTTGTTTTTGGAGTTCGGTTCTCAATCGAGTCCACGACTCCTGTAAGCTGATTTTTTGAAAACCAGGGTTTTTGCACCGTTATCATAATTACAATACTTTTTTCATAAAAGTATTGATTATATTAAACCACTTAAATCGTATTCAACTCCTATTAGGCTGGTCACAATTGAGAGGAAGGCGACCTAGACATACCAATTGCACAGTTCGAAAATTTGTGGTATTTATTTCGTATATGATTGCTTGTGCAAAATCGGAGAGTTTACTTTTTCTCCCATGTTTTTTTGCAACCAATGCAGCACCCACGTTTCCAGAGGTAATTTGATTTTTTATTCGGCGGACGGTTCTGTCGCAAACCGTCGGCAAAACCCGCGATGGATTTGTTGGACAATCCAGCGAAAATAAGAATAACTCATATCAGTCTCTTTGCCCTTGTTTTGACATGAGTAGCTGCAAATAATATATAATAGGTGCTATTAAATCGTTAAAAGTAATTTTTGGATCGGTTATATTGTTATTATTAATGTTTTTAGTGTTAAATACCGCTGACTAATTCAAGACGAAATCTGCTCATTTATATTTAAGGGTTAAAACCACTGTATTCGAGATACCTCGTCAATGATATATTTTTTTCTAAATTCAATCCAATAAATTTTTAAAATAGAACTCTAATGTCATTAAATAACTAGAGTAAATAAATTGTCAATCCATATAAAGAACACAATATTTGTATTAAACAACTTAAAATAACTCTTGCATTAAATTGCTATAATTTTATAAGAAACTGTTAAGCCTTTATTGAATTAAAGCAGTCGCAAAAGTGTTATTTAATCTTGATTTATCTTGATAATAGATAACTTTGACTTACAGAACTATCTTCTAGATTATGGCTTGGATGATCTCATCTTTTCGTAATAGTAGTGACTTCTCCTCCTATCATCTGGTTTGA
>JAISZP010000064.1 GCA_031269135.1 Deltaproteobacteria bacterium
AAAAAGAGGGTGGCCAGCAGGATTATGGTGTAGGCTGTGGTCAGCGATAAGCCGATCATGATGGTGCCCAAGATGCTGCGAACTTGAAGGGCCATAATGAAGGTCACTATGGCCACCAAGAGCACCAGAAGCCTGGAATATTTGAGTTCTTGAGAATGGGTCCAGTTGGGTTTCATCATAGGCTTGATGACGTTGACCATCAACATGGTGGCCGCGCCCAAAAGCAGGCCGACTGCGGTGGAGACGTCGGCGGCCCATAGGCCCGCTAAGGTAAGACCGGAGATGATTGACGGCTGTTCCATAAGAATCGTCGGCAGAGCCATGGCCGAATTTTCCAAGCCAGGGTACTTGGTGGCTGCGGCCATGCCGAAGAGGGCGGAGACGAAGCCTACAGGAAGAATCAATAGACCGCCTATCAAGAATCCGTTTCTTGCGGTTTTGCCGTCTTTAGCGGCAAAGGTGACTTGAGCCGGTCCTTGCGCGCCGAAGGCCTGAGTTATCATAACCGCAAACCAACTGACGACTCCAACCATCCCAACCCCGTCTACCCAGCTGAACCAGTGCGGGTCGACCAAGTTTTCCTGCATGGTTGAAAGGCCGCCGGCGCTGTTGACGACCATGACGGCTCCGATCACCAAGCCTATGTAAATGACGATGACGTTAATCAAGTTGGACAGGCCCGCCGCCCAGTATCCGCCGATTAGACATATGCCGACGAACACGATGGCGGTTATTATCATGCCGGAATTGAAATTGAAATACTGCGGCATAAGCGCGGTCAGCACCGCGCCGCCGGCGACGTACTGAAGAGCTACGATGGTCAATAGAATGATTAATTGCCCGATCACGCCCAGCAAACGTCCGCTGGAGCTGTAAAAGCGCTCGAATAAATCTGGGATGGTGGCGATCTGAAGGTTGCGGTATCGATCGGCGCAGAGCAAACCCAAAATAATGGCCCCGATGGCCCAAGCGGCGTTGTACATTCCAGCGGAGAGGCCTTGAGTGTATGAGTTTTGAGCCACTCCCACGGTGGAAGCTCCACCGATGGCTTGTCCGGCTATCATAACCGCCACCACGATTGCCGGAAAACCTCTGTTGGCCAGAAAGAATCCGATTGCCCCGCCTTTGCCTGTTAGTTTGGTGGAGTACCAGGAAACAGCGTAAAGGACAACGATGTAAATAATCACGATCAGGAGAGGAACGCTCATGAAAAATACCTTTCGCTTTAAATGAAAATTGAAAATTGCCACTGTAAAAGCTTGCGAACTTTTCAGTTTGACGATGTTAGGCCAAACTATAGAGCTACAAACCTTTGATGAACTCCGTTGATTTACATCGGCATGACTTATAATGCTTCGAGCAACTGAAATCGCAACGTCGACTAGGCGAGGATCCTTAAAGAATGCTCAAGAAATGACTGTGAAAGTTATGCCCCCAAGGCATTTAAACGTTTCCCAGCAGTTGCGGAAAGCGAGTTTTCCAAGATGAAACGTAAGCCTCTAAGCCAGGGCGCAGCAAACAAGGTCGGTATGACACTCCTCTCAATGAAAGAGCAATTACATTCTAATTTAGTTTTGGGTCATGTTTGTGTTTCGACAAACTAGCATAGAAGACAATATCTAGTCAACTTAAATCGCGTTGTTTGACGGCAAACTTAGGGCGCCAAGACGTTTTTTCGAAAACCGACCAATTTTTCCGAGCAAAAAAGAAGGTGAAATTGAAGATCCTCTTGTTTAAAATAGCCATGATAAGCGATAGCCATGACAAGCAATAGCCAGGATAAGCGATGCCGACGACAATCAGGTTGTTTTTTCCTCAAGATGCTTTGTTTATGAGAGAACTAAAATCATCATCAGGCCCAGCCAACTTCAGTTCTTTAGCCAACCCCAGCAGTAGGGCGGCTAGGGCGTCGGTGACGGGGATGCCTTCTTGGCTTCTTTGCTCCATTTTCCTGAGTTCCAACTCGCCAGGGAGAAGGATTTCTTGGACGCCTTTGGCTTTGTTGCTTTCCTTCATCGTCAGCACATAGTCGTCGACTCTCTTTTTGAACTCGTCTAAAGGCAGAAAACGAGAAGGGTCGATAACCAGCAGAAAGTGTCCTATGCCCTCGGGTTTGGGCACTTTGGCCCTGTCCAACCTTCCTATGTCGAAGCCGAACGATGCCCCCGCCAAAACGGCCGAGAGAATGTCCACCATCACGGCTAACCCGTACCCTTTGTAGCCGGCTATGGGTAGAAGCGAACCCTCCACCGCTTCGCTTGGTTCGTCGGTAGGCAGTCCCTCTTTGGTGATGGCCCAGCCGAAGGGAATCTTTTGCTTTTCCCTAAACATGGCTTGGAGTTTACCCATCGCCACGTTGCTGGTCGCCATGTCCAGAATGATGGGTTTTTGTCGAGCCGCCGGCACGGCGACGGTGATGGGGTTGGTGCCGATCAAAAGGTCGACTCCGCCGGTTGGGGCCATACAGGGGGTGGTGTTGGTGGTCATGATGGAAATCATGCCCTCATTGATGCTTTTGAGGGCGTAATAGTTGCCGACCCCGTAATGATTGCTGTGGCGTAAGGTGGCCGCCGCCAGGCCGCTCTCTTTCGCCTTTTTTAAGCACAGATCCATAATGCCCGGCATGGTCGCGATTCCCATGCCGTTGTCGCAGTCCACCACTAAAGTGGTGGCGGTTTCGCTCACAATTTTAACCTTAGCTGCGACGTTGACTAGATTTGCTTTGATGCGCGACAGATACAACGGCAATCTCGACAGCCCATGCGAATCCACGCCGCTCAGATCCGACTGAATCAGCACTGCGGCGCCTGTGGCGGCGTCGTCGGCGGACAGTCCTGCGGCAGTCAACATGGACTTGGCGAATTGAAATAGTTTCTCCTTGGGAAAGATGAGCATATGTCAAAAATCCTTTTGAGCCTAAATGATCCTCAGAGCGCCCGTAGAGGCGCTCTGAGGGGCGAGTCAGGCTTGATAACCGGCCTGGTAGGCCTTAAGGTTAAGATCGATGAAGGCGGGCTTGACGTTGTTTTTTATCTGTTTTTCCCAGTCGATGGCTTCGAGTCCCATCTTTTTGACGAGGGCGCCGAAGAGAACCACGTTCATAGCTCTGGAATTCCCTAACGATTCGGCGATGTCTCCGGCTTTTATGACGGTCGTCGGGACTTTGGCCGAGAGGGCCTCAAGTATTCCCTCAGGGTATTGAGCTTGACCGGACAGCATAGGCGCCGAAGGGATGCGAAAATCGTTGACGACGATCTGCCCGCTGGGGTTTAAATAAGGGAGCCAACGTAGGGCTTCCATAGTTTCGAAGGAGACCAGGATATCGGCCTGACCCTTGTCGATGATGGGCGAATAGACCTTTTGACCATAGCGGACCTGGTTGGAGACGCTGCCGCCTCTCTGGGCCATGCCGTGGATTTCCGACATCTTGACGTCGTAGCCGGTTTCCAAAAGGCCGTTAGATAGGATTCTGCCGACCAATATAGTGCCCTGGCCGCCGACCCCAACTAAAAGAATGTTTTTAACTTTAGTCATTTTTGTCCTCTCTTCCTTTATTGGGGTTTTTTGACTGCGGAAATCGCATTCTTGGGGCAGACCTGCAAGCAGATTTCGCAACCAACGCACTGACCAGCCTCGATTCGGGTCTTCTTGGCGTCTTTGTCGAAACGAAGGGCGGGGCATCCTGTGCGGACGCAGGTGCGGCAACCGATGCAAAGGTCGATATCGACTTGGCAGCTGTGGAAATGGGCGCCGAATTCATCCTTGTCGGCTTGGCTGAACTTTTTCAAGACGCAGGGCCAACGCGTAATAATGACGGAGGGGGCGTCGGTTATCGATAATCCCCACTCCAAGGCTTCTTTCATAG
>JAISZP010000164.1 GCA_031269135.1 Deltaproteobacteria bacterium
CAAACCCTGTTGCTAGTGCTGCAAGTATTGCTGGAGGCGCTCCTGCTTCAGCAATTACTGTTGCACGTCCTTTTGAAGAAGAACAAATTGAAAGACGAGAGCTTTCTCCAGAGGATAGAGCTGTATTAGCAGATACAAATAATTCATTATTCAGTAGAGTTGTTGTAATGCCTGATTCGTTATATAGGGATTACGATGATGCAAGAAAACATCAAGAGCAAGACTGATCAGGAAGTATTTTTGATTTTTTCGGTCATACAGAGATGAATCCATGAGGTGGTACACCATTTCAACAAATGAATCAAAATTTAACACCAGGACAAGCGCCTAATTTAGATAACGATCAAAATGATTCGCAAGACTATGGAACTGCATCTGCATCTGATTATGCCGACAGTGTTGCTTCGCAACAATATGGTGATAATTATTCAGCATTTCAATCAAGCAGCGGATTATATGAAGAAAACAATAGTCAGCCTCATGAAAATATTCCTAATGAATTACGAGATAGTATGAATAGCGGAGATTTACCAGGACTACAAAAAAAACACGGTCATAAGATAAAATTTCATAGAAAAAAATCCGATAGGTCAAAAGGTCTATACTCCAACTCTTCGTCTAGTTTCGATGCAGCTTGCTCTGTCATGTCTTGACGGACGAATGACGATGACTGGGCTTCATCTTTTCTTTTAGAGTTCAGAAGAATAGACATTCTTCCCATCGGATTCGGTTTGCGAGTCCATTTAAGAGAGGAAGTCGTCTGAACAGGCTCTTGGCCTGGAACCGGCGCGGTCGGTTTTATGCCGGATCATCGAGCGATTTGATGTCGGCGGCGCCTGCCTATGCCGCATGAGTGCGGCATCTTTCCGTTTAAAATCTTTTTCCGTGAGGTCGTCAATCGTTTTAATTTCGTCGATCGCTTTAATTTCGTCAATCGCTTAAATTGCGGCTTCAAAATCGTGTCGATCGGCCATTTCAAATTCTTGGGATGATCGCTTTTTGGGGTCAGCCACGCTTTTTTTTGTCGGTTATTTTGTCCCCATGCTTTTCAGCGTCCGCTACTTCGACGATTTCATTATCATCGTTCAAAAACAGCACTTTAGGTCGGTGAGAGGCAGCTTGTTGGGGACTTATTTCGCAGAAGGCCATGACGATGACGACATCTCCTTTGGAAACCAGTCTGGCGGCGGCGCCGTTTATGCAGACCATACCGGAACCAGGCTCGCCTTTTAGGCAATACGTTTCAAAGCGGCTGCCGTTATTGATGTCGACCACCAACACTTTTTCGTATTCCAAAAGCCCAGCCTGCGACATCAGATGCGCATCAAGAGTGATGCTGCCCACGTAGTCGAGTTCAGTCTGAGTGACCACGGCCCGGTGGAGTTTAGATTTTAAGAGGGTGATCGTCATCCTCAATCCTTAAATGGAAATATGAAATTGTCGATGAGTCTACATCGACCAATGCGCACCGCAACAGCCACTAAAGTCTCCTCGACGAGGTCGGTTACAGGGGATAAAGTTTGGGTGTCGACGCACTCTATATAGTCTATGGTCGCGAGTTTTTCCCCTGAAATCGTCGATTCGATCAATTTGGATATGACCGCCGCCCTTCTCTCCCCTATTTTTATCAAATCTTGGGCTTTAGTCAAAGCGGCATTTATTATAAGAGCGGCCTGCCTCTCATTGGGCTGCAAGTAGGCGTTTCTTGAACTCATGGCCAATCCGTCAGGTTCTCTTACGATGGGACAAGGGACCAACTCGAGATCCAAATCGATGTCCTTGACTAATCGCTTGAGAATAAAAAACTGCTGAGCGTCTTTAAGTCCAAAGTAGGCTTTATGAGGCATGGTTATGTTGAACAACTTCAGGCATACCGTGCAAACACCCCGAAAATGGGTGGGTCGGCTACGTCCGCAGAGATTGGCCGAAAGCGACGGCAGTTCCACCTGGGTGGCGAAGCCGTTAGGATACATCTCGCCGGTATCAGGGCTGAAGATGACGTGCACCCCATTTTTTTCGCAGTTGGCCATATCTCGCTGCATATCTCTGGGGTAAGTCGCCAAATCCTCGGTAGGAGCAAACTGGGTCGGGTTGACGAAGATAGAGACCAGCACGCGATCGTTTTCAGCGGCGGCCCGCTTGATTAAACTTATGTGTCCGTCGTGCAGATATCCCATAGTCGGAACTACGCCGACTTTCAGCCCCTTGTCGCGCCAAGAAAGAACCGTAGCTTGAGTCTGTTTTATTTGCTTAATGACTTGCATAAGACACCATATGGTTTTTTAGCGCCCAAACCATCTTTTTTGATGGAGGCATCGAGTTCCGAAAAACCGCCGATTTTTAGTCCAAAACAAAAAAGCTGCAAGACATGCCGAACAGTCGGTCGGAAAGATTTGGATCTTTTAGGCTTTTCTTTGGTAGGCTTTTCTTTGGCAGGCTTTTCTTTGGACCATCGTTCAAACTTCGATTCAAAAAACCCCATCTGCCGTCGCCTATCATCTTGATGAAGCGGACTTGCCTCCAAAAGTCGGCAATAGGTCATTTTTCGCCGTTTTTAGCCACTATCGCCTTTACCTCTTCGACAAGCTTGGGCATGTTTATCTTTCCGACAGGGTATCGAGGAATCGTTTCAAGCCGAATGAACTGTTTAGGGCAGTAAAAATCCGGCAATCCCGCTTCCTTGGCGGCAATTCTGATGCGAGCCAAGTCCGGGGCCTCGTCCTCGGTGACCAATATCAGCTTTTCCCCTCTCTTTTCGTCGTCCAAAGCGATCACCGCCTGGGGCTTGCCTGGCCAGAGCTGGTTCAACAGTTCCTCCACGGCGGCTAAAGAGACCATTTCTCCCGCAATTTTGGCGAACCTCTTGGCCCGTCCTCGGATCCACACGAAGCCTTCGGAATCGATATCTACGATGTCGCCGGTGTTATGCCACCCCCCCGGCAAGGGGACTAACACTCCGGGCTTTTCCGGAAGAATGTAGCCCAACATGATGTTGTCGCCTTTAACGAGCAAAACGCCGCCGGCGTCCACTCCCTCGACAGGCTCCAACTTGTGCTCAATTCCAGGATTAAGTTGCCCTATGGTGCCTAAACGAAAATCATGGTAGGAATTGGAAGCCAACACCGGCGCGGCTTCCGTGACTCCATAGGCCTCTAAGATGCGCACCCCGAACTCCCTCAAATACAGCTCATGGGTCTTGAGCTTGATTCTCTCGCTGCCGCAAAAAAGAAAACGTACATGCTGCAGATCGGCTTGGTGGGTCTCCCTGGCCCAGGCGTTGGCGAAGACGTCGCTGGCGGCCAGAAAGGTGCACTTCGTGTCGTAGACAAGCTTCGGGATAGTGGAGGCGTGAAGCGGGCTAAGGTATATGAAGCTTCTCTGACCCAATAGAACGGGCATCAGGAAGATAGGATTCAAGCCCATGGCGTGAAACAAGGGCATGGCGTTGAACAAGATGTCGTCCCCGGTGAACCCTTGCTTGACGGCCAACTGATAGTTGTTCGACAGCATGCTTTTATGACTGTGCACGACTCCCTTGGGCAGTCCCTCCGATCCGGAAGTGAAGAGTATGACGGCGGGACTATTCGGGTCAGGAAGTTCTTCCTTGGGGGCGTTTTTGGCTTTCGCGAGATCTGAGGAGGTGAATTTATAGTTGTCGATGGGAACCAGCGGAATAGTCGAACCCTCGAGAGCTTTTCCAAGACCCGATTCCGTCAAAAAAGCCTGGGAGGTAAGTATCGTCTTTATCTGAGCGGTGACGAAAGAAATCTTAAGAAGCGTAGGGCCTTGGGAGTAGTTCAACAATACCGGCACTCTGCCGATCGACCACAAGGCGAACATGGCGATGCAGATCAACGCCGTATTGGGCAACAACAACCCGACGTTTTCGCCTTTGGCCGACAGATTTTTAAACTTGGCGGCATAAGTTCTGGAGAGGGCTATAAGTTCGCCGTAAGTCAAGGGTTTGCGGGAGACGTCTTCCAAAACTATCTTATCGCTTCCCCAGACCTTTTGGGCGTCGAGAAGCGCGTGCCAGAGGTTTTGATTGAATTGCTCGTCGCAAGCTGAATAGCGAGTTTGGAGCATCATGTCGTAAAGGACTCGAGCCTGACGAAGGCGCAGTCCCACGCGGCTTTCACCGGCATCCGGCGTTGGGGCGATTCGTTTGGGTTGATGAACGAAGACTCTGGTGACCGGATGTTTGGGCAGGTTCACCTGTTCCTTTCGGACTTCGCCGAATGAGCTGTACTGGGGTCCGTCGATTGAGACGAAGGCGGTCGGACAGTCGCTCGCCAGAACTGCGGCGGCGGCTTCTTGATAGACCTTCATGATGGATAAAGTGACGGTGGGCGCGACCTCAGGAAAGATCGCGACTATACGACCGGCCTTCAAGGCGTCGTCAAGTCCGGCCGGACCCAAGGGTTTTTCGTAATCAACCCTTAAAATTTGATGGAACATGCCCAATATCTTAAGCCAGTCGTTGTCGGGCGCCTTGCGATCGAGCAATATCGTCAACGGTCTTTCGACTAAAGTTCCAAGTATGACCGCATCGACGCTGCTGGTGCGGTTCACGACCAAAAGGATGGGGCCGGGCAGGCTGACCAAGTGCCCCACCCCTCGGTGGCGAGGCTTGAATTTTAGGTTGACGGCTATGGAAATGTAAGCTTTGGCGAGCCGCTTGGCGAAACGAGGACTAAACTTGCCGATGAACTGAAAAAAAGAATGCATTTT
>JAISZP010000249.1 GCA_031269135.1 Deltaproteobacteria bacterium
GATGATGTCTTCAGCCTGCACTCCGGCATCGGCGGCGATGGAAGAAGGGGAGATCTTTTCCACAATCAGTCCCTTTGTATCTTCTAAACCTAACCTGGAGGCCGTTTCCGGGGTCAGCTCTCTTAAAGTAAGCCCCAAGTCAATCTCTGAGCTGGTGGGGGAACTCGAGCCCGATTCTTCATCTTCGAGTTGTCCGACGGTGATTTTGAGGGTCAGCGGTTTGCTTTCCCTTATCACCACCACGTCGACGGTTTTGTTGATGGTGGTGTCCGCGACGATGGTGGTCAGGTCTTGGATCGTTTTAATGGTTTTGCCGTCGAATGTGGTGATGACGTCGCCGTGCTTGACCCCGCCTTTGGCCGCAGGAGAATCTTCGACTACGCTGCCGACCAAGGCGCCTTGAAGATTTTCTTCCAGACCAAGGCTTTTGGTCATTTCAGGCGTCAACTGTTGTATCAAAACGCCGATCCAGCCTCTGTCCACCCGACCGGTCGTCTTTAATTGGTCGATTATCTTGGTGGCCACCTTGCTGGGAATGGCGAAGCCGATGCCGGTTCCGCCGGAGATGATTATGGTGTTGATGCCGACGACTTCTCCTTTAAGGTTCAAAAGAGGGCCGCCGGAATTTCCGGGGTTGATGGAGGCGTCGGTCTGGAGAAAATCGTCATAGGGTCCGACGCCGATGGCCCGTCCGCGAGCCGAAAGAATTCCGGCGGTGACGGTGTGCTCAAGACCAAAAGGATTTCCTATGGCCACCAGCCAGTCGCCTATGTTGACTTTGTCGGAGTCGCCCAGGCTGATGTAAGGATAGGGTCCAGGTTTGGTCAACTTGATTAAGGCCAGATCGGTCTTTGGATCCCTGCCGATGATGTTGGCGCTGATTTCCGACCCGTCGGAGAATTTGACGTTTATGTCGTCCGCTCCTTCGACCACGTGATTGTTGGTTATGATGTAGCCTTCAGGATCGAAGATGAAGCCTGAACCCAAGGCTCTTTCTTTATAGTCTCTGTTCGGCTGCACCGGAAATCCGAAGAAGTAGTCGAAGAAGTCGTCATTGGGCATGCCTTCGAAGCCTCTGGGCATGCGCCTGCCGAAACGGCTGCTTCCGTCGCTTTTGATTACTTTGACCGTAAAGATGTTTACGACGGCATCCTGTGATTTTTTGACGACCGGGGCTACGGAGGGCAAGCCTACCAGGTTGTCGGCGGGAGCGGCGGTTGCCGGCTGAGTGGTTGCGGCTGCGGTTTGAGCCTGAATTTGGGCTGACGAGCCGAAAAACAACAAGGCGCTCAAGGCTATGAGGGGAATGAGGAATAATAGCGAACGCTTGGACATATTTTTCCCTTTCAGAAGCTTTTTTTAATTTATAATCAAGATGCAAGTTCCGCGAGAGCAAAAATTGCAAATGGATTTTCAGCCAATAGGCAGGCTGGTCGATTATAACACTTTAAATTGTCGACGTGGAGAAAACAGTTTGCCGTGAAATACGGCGCCGCTTTTCATGACTTCGGGGCGGCGCCTTCCGCAGGTTCAGATGCATGGTCGTCTTGCAATAGCCTTTTGCGCACAGGCGACTTCCGGCTGCGGAAGACTAATTTAAGACAAGCTTGTCCGCGCGCCAGTCGATATATTTTATCCGACAGCCGCCCTTTTAGGGCAACTGTCGGATAAAAGTCACTTTTTAGCTTTCGAGACGCTCACGTACTTCATGCGTAGATCGTAGAGCAATATTGAAAGAAGAGACTCCTCGGATTCGTCTAAGTTGCCTTTGGTCTTTTTTTCCAAGACGCCCAAAATGTCTATGCTGTGCTTGGCCGCGACAAGATCTGGAGGGCCGGGAGGGGCGGCGCCGTTAGGCGGGGTTTCCCCCAACTGGATCATGGCGGTAGTCGCCAAGCCGATTAGAAGAGTGGAAAAGTTGGCTTCAAGGGCTCCGAAACTGGCGCCTAAATTTTCTTCTTCTCTTGCTTTTGGCGGGTCTTTAGGTTCGGGTTTCTTTGGTTGTTCTTGGCTTTGAGAGGCGCTTTGGTCTTTAGAAGGTTCTTTGCCCTCTTCAGGCGGCGGATCGTTTATTGTGCCGTCTTTGTTGAATAAACGGCGATCGTTTACGGTTATGTCGGACATGCTTTTCTCCAGAACGCTGTGGGAGTGTAATGAAATAAACCTTATGATTATAGAATTGGGCTTAACGGTTCGCCAATTAAGAACATTTGCAAGCCCTCGTCAGGCGAGCTGTCGAGTTTTTCTTTTCGCAAGCGATCACCTTTCAGAGTAACGGTGATTGCCGACGACTGACTGATTAATCTTACAGATTCTACCCGAGGGACATTAGCAAGTCAACCTGTTGGCAGCAATTCTACATTTGACGTTAGGCATTTTTTTCTTCTTACTGATTGTTTTTTCTGTTTCCTCAATTGCCCCAGCGACACATCACATCAACCTCTACTTATTGTCTTATCGTTGTCTTTTTAGCTATTGTAAAATAAAAATTAAATTTTTGCTATGAAATATATAGTTTAATTAAGACAAAAAATCTCTCATGCTGTTCAAAAGAAATTTTAAGAAAAAATTTTCGACCTGTGCAATTGGTATGTCTAGGCCGCCTCCCTCTCAATAGGGGCCAACCTAAAAGGAGCTGAATAAGATATAAGTGGTTTAATCTGGAAAAA
>JAISZP010000283.1 GCA_031269135.1 Deltaproteobacteria bacterium
AAATCTAGTATACTCTTGAAAGACGACCAATTTTTTCGACCGCGCCGAAATCACCTAGCGATTAAAAAAAAGTGCTCTAAAAAAAAGAACGAGTTGAAAAAGCGCGATTAAAAAAAGAAGTATGGCGATATTTAAAAGCATCCATCAAAAAAGTCAAGGCCTTTTGAGAAATTTTTGAGAATTCTTTGAGAACTCTCTAAACCCTGCGCCCTAAAAAGCCGAACCGACCGACGGTTTTTTTTATTTCGAGGTGACTAATGACTAAAAAGCCCGTCATTCTAATGCTCGGCGACAGCCTCACCGAATTTTGGCGATGGCGACGACTGAGCGAGCAGGCTGACGTCTCCAACTGCGGAATCGCCGGCGACACCAGCCAGGGTTTGCTGCACCGGCTGGATATCGCTCTATCCGTCAAGCCAAAGGTCATTTTCCTGCAGATCGGGATCAACGACATAAGTATGGGCGTATCGCCGAAGCAGGTCTGCGACAATCAGCTGCTCATTTGGCGGGAGCTGACTCGAAAGGCGCCGAGCGCCAAACTCGTCGTCTGCTCTCTGATGCCGCTCCGGCAAGACTCTTTCTGCTGGGTCAGCGACTTTTTGACCACCGAAAGAGTTAAAGAGACAAACAAACTCTTGAAAGCGGCAGCCGACCAAAATGGACTCAGCTATATCGACCTTTTTTCCAAAGCTTGCAACGACCAAGAAGAACTTGAAGAAAACATGACCTTAGACGGCGTGCATCTCACGGAAGTAGCCTACGACATATGGGAAGATGCTCTTAAGGCTTTCCTGGACGCCAATCCGGAGCTGCTCGCTTAATCGTCTCATTGATTATTTGCTTAATTGATTAATTGAAATCCTAGAGCGTCTTAAGGCGGCCAATCCCGCCTTTCGGCAAAGACCTAATTTCGGCAAAGACCTAATATTGACGAGTCCTTAATTAGGCGGCAGTTCACTTTCCCGCGATCAGCGAAGGCTGCCCGGTGCGCTCCAGGACGCTGCTCCACAGTTCACCCATCGGATCGACCTTTTTGCGCTTAGCTATGGCCATAGCGATAGGCACGTGGACGAAATGGTCGTTCCACTGGCCTATCAACAGGTCGGTTTTGCCGGCCATAGCGGCGTGAGCGGCCTTCTGGCCCAAAAAGCTGCAAAAGACTTGGTCGCTGGAATTGGCCGGAGCGCTGCGGATTATGTAACTGGGGTCGATATATTTCAAATTTAGATCCTGGCCGAGTTTTTGGAAATACTGCTTAATCTTATCGGCCAAAAACTGCCCGATATCCTTGTTTAAGGTGTTTCCGGAGGCGTCCTTGACGACTTGCTCATCCAGAAAAAACTTCTGCCCCGCGCCTTCCGCCACCACAATCACCGCATGACCTCTGGCTTTGAGGCGCTCGTAGAGCTTGACCAAAAGAGCGCCCGGGCCGTCAATGTCGAAGTTGACTTCCGGGATCAGCACGAAGTTGGCGTCTCCTCGGGCTAGAGCGGCGGTAGCCGCGATGAAGCCGGAGTCTCTACCCATCAATTTCACCAGTCCAACGCCGAAGGGAGCTCCTTGAGACTCCGTATGCGCGCTGCGGATGACTTCGGTAGCCTTAGCCACGGCGGTCTCAAAACCAAAAGAGCGAGAAACCATGCTTATATCGTTGTCTATGGTTTTAGGAATGCCTACAACCGAAATCTTAAGATTTCTTTGCTTAATCTCGCCGGCGATGGCGTGAGCTCCTCTTAAAGTCCCGTCGCCCCCTATGCAAAACAGGATATTCATATTCGTCCGCTCAAGGGAATCCACCAGCTCCTCTATCGACTGATTGCCTCTGGAAGAACCCAGAATCGTGCCCCCAAACTGATGAATCTCGGCGACCGAACTCGGCGTCAATTGAACCAAGCTGTGCCCGAAAGAGGGGATTAAGCCTTGGTAGCCGTAACGTATGCCTAAGATATTCTGAACGCCGTAGCGGTAGAAAAGGGTCATCACCAAAGAGCGTATGACGTCGTTAAGACCCGGACACAAGCCGCCTGCGGTGAGAATTCCGGCTCTCACTTTGGAAGGGTCGAAATAAATTTTTCTGCGGGCGCCGGCTTGCTCGAAACTGGAGGGCACGGCGCCTTGTTCCTTATAACGCTCGAAGGAATCAAGCGAGGCGTCCATTAAGATGCGGTGCCCATCGTCGAAGAAGGCGTCCCAATCTATCGATTCTTCGGAGTCCCGGCCTTTTAGCGACGATCCCAGCAAGGGAGAGTCGATCTTGGGCGGGCCTAAAGTTTCAATTTCGAGATTTTGAACGTCTATCGCTCTTTTTTTGGTCATATTTATCCCTCTGGTTATTGGGCGATTTAAATATTCAACACGCGGTCGAACACTAAATCAGATGACGATTCCAACCAAACAAAAACCCTAACCGGCAAAAACTCTAATCGGCAAAGACTCTAACAGGCAAAAAACCTAACCGGCATGACGACGAATCGACCTTGGCCAAATCCATTTCATTGATGCCGTTTCCTAATGCAGGGCGATAAAGACGCCTACATCAAAAATCAATATATATGCCGCTGAAAGTAAGGCGCCAAGGCGGCTCGCCAAAGGTCGTACGCTTCGGGCGTCAAGTGGATTCCGTCAAAAGTCAGATGATTGGGCAGCGCCTGGTCTTGGTCTGCAAAAACAGCGTAGAGATCGACAAAATCCAAACCAGCCTCGGCGGCCTCTTCGGCTAATAAGGCATTGACCTCTCTGATGCGTCGATTGTCGAAATAGCCTCTCCGGCCGCTCATGCTTCGGCTGACCGGCGTCAACGAGCAGACCACTATTTTGCAATCAAGCCGGAGGCTGAGGATCTTCCAAATCGCGAGGTGCCCTTCGACGATATCTTGAGGCGTTTTGAGCCTCGCCAGATCGTTGACGCCTACCTGCAAAAAAACCATGTCCGGTTCAGCTTCAATCACTTCGTCCATACGCAAGACTATGTCGTTGAAACCATCGCCGGAAACGCCGTAATTCAAAACAACTGATTCGTCGTCCAGCCCAGACCACTGTCCCCCCTTGGTCAAGCTGTCTCCGAGCATCACGACGGTATTGACTCCGGAAGCGGTATTGGCCTCGGCGGCGTCGGCCCCGGAAGCAGTATTGGCCCCGGAGACGGTGTTGGTCCCGGAGGCAGGGTCGGCTCCTGAGGCGCCGTCGCCCCCGGCGACGAGGGACAACGACAGTATAACAAGAACCAGACTGAAAATCAGCGAGAAACTATCGACTAGGCGGCGCATTTTCCTCGCTTTTGACCGGCGGGTTCTGCGCAATCGCTTTAGCGCCATTTTTCCCGTCGCCTTCAGATTTATGGTTGCTCATAATTTGCCGATAAAAATAAACCGTTATCGGAACTCCCAAGAGCATGCCCCACACGCCCATCACGCTGTGGGCGACGTAGAGGATCATCAAAGTGATGACGGGGTTGATGTGCATGATTGCGGAAACTATCCTGGGGTTCAGCACGTAAGCTTCAATGGCGTGAATGATGACTATTAGAACCAGAGCCGCCAAAGCCATATTAAGGCCGCCGACGTTTATCGACACCAATAAAATTGGGACCGACGACAGCAAAACGCCTAAAACCGGTATCAACCCGCAGCAAAAGACCACCATGGACAATAAAGCCGTGGTGCCTGTTCCGATTATGTGAAGACCTGTAAAGGTCAAGATGGTGTTGATGCAGCTGATGAAAATCTGAGCCCGAAAATTTTCGCCGACGACTATGGCGAAACGGATGACGCTTGAAGCCGTCTCATCGTATATGGAAGAGACTTTAGAAAATCTAAGAGCTCTAAACTTACGCATCAAGTTGGGAAGATCGAGCATAATCAAGAAACTGAAGCAGGTTGAAATGGCGAACAAGGTCAGATAATGCCAAGTCTTCTCCAACCCGATTCTCAGCATCGTCCAGCCCTTGGGCACGAGCGCTTCTATAGTCAAAGACTCTTTGAACTTCTCGATCGGGAGATTGAGAGATGGATTGTTTTCAACCAAAGAGTCTAAGTGAGAGTAGATGATCTTAGTAGTCTCGGGCAATTGCTCGGCGAACTGCTTAGTTTCCGCGATGACCTTCGGCAGAGCGAAGATGAGTAAGGACGAGATGGCTGTGACGAACAAGATGTAGATGACGATTATTAAAAATTTTCTCCTGAGTTTGGTGATTCTGTAAACAGTGTTGGAAATGCTGTGAGTCAAAAAACACATGACGAAAGTCATGAAAATAAGGCCAAACATGTCGCGCATGATGTAGATCAACCCGGCAAAGGCCGTCCAAATCAAAATGACGCGGTTCTGTTTGGCGAAATTGGCTATGGTGAAAGGCATAAAATCTTTATCCAACTATGAGACTTTTCGTCAATAAATACGACGCATGGCGTCGATTAAGCAAGCAGCCTACTGAAGTCCTTTCCATTGATCATTTAAGCCGCCGTCGAGCTAGTCTCCGCCGACGCGGCCCGCAATTTCAGATTTTTTCCTATTCGCTTTTCTCTCGGCGACCGCTTCATCTTTCGATAACGAAAAATAATCTAGTTCCTGTCGTAGCTTTGCGGCATCAAGACTGACCGACCGACGCTTTTTTCCGAAAGAAGTCATCGAGCAAAAGAAAATATGGGGATTTGACGTCGGCAGGAGTCGATCAATCAACAGTCGATCAATCAACAATCGATCAATCAACAATCAACAATCAACAATCAATCGAACAATCTAATCATCTTCTGCAGGAATCGGCTTCTTGAGCAGGAATCATCGCGCGAGACGAACCTGCCTCGCATGACGAACGTTAAATCACTCTGTTAATCACGACGCCCGCCGAAGCTTGGTCGGCAATCTGGGCCACTTGTCCCAAAGCATTGTAGTTCTTAGGCAGGTAATCGGAGGCGTGATAGTTGCTTTGGGCGTCGGCTAAAGCGCTGTAGTTCTGTTTGGTCAAATCAGGAATGTGGTTGTTCAGATGCCGCCCTACCGAGACCGGAGCGATTTGGGGCGTCAAATAGGTGGTGCGCTGCATAGGCCCCACGGAATTATGAGCCAT
>JAISZP010000300.1 GCA_031269135.1 Deltaproteobacteria bacterium
CTCCCCGTTGGGTCCTAGATGCTTTATGAGCCTGTCTCTGATGACTTCGCAGCACTTTTGGGCGTGTTTAGGCGAAGCGGCTTGGCTTACTCCGATGGCCCAGCGCGGCTCGTAGGCGATTATGAGCTGCGCCGGGTCATCTAACCGCAGAGAGGCGACTAAGGCGTCAATCTGGTTCGCGACGAAGTCGGCGGCGCCTTTATCTTTGAATTTAGCGTCCTCGCCGACGCAAACCAAGGGGCTAAGGCCGTTATCAAGGGCTAAGCGGATCTTTCTAGCGACCTTTTCATCGGTTTCGTTAAAATACAGCCGCCGTTCGTGGTGCCCAAGCTCAACGTACTTAATCCCGAGCTCTTTCAACATGATAGGCGAAATTTCGCCGGTTAAGGCGCCTCGTTCCGCCCAGGCCATGTTTTGAGCGCCTAAAGAGATATTGCTATGGGACTTGATTAAGTTTCGACCTTCAATCAGGCATAAAAACGGAGGAAAGAGCGCCACATCGACTAAAGGAGTGACGGGCACCACTTTGTCCATCTCTCGGATCCAATTCAGAGCCTCTTTGTAGGTGAGGTACATCTTAATGTTAGTGCCGATTAGATATTTCACCGAGTCCTCCAAAAAGGCCGCGAAACGTTGATTGTTTAAGAATAATGGCCGTTTAAGAACAACGACCGTTTAAGAACGTTGATGGCTTAAGAACAACGACCGTTTAAGAATAAGGAGCGTCTTGGTCAGGCGCAGGCTTTGGCCAATGTGTCTAAAATGATCGCGACCGACGTCGCGCCCGCATCTTGGTGACCTATGGCCCTCTCGCCCAAATAACGACTTCGGCCTTGACCGGCGACGTACTGTTTGGTTTTCTCCACGCCTTCCCAGGCGCCCTTGGCCGCGGCTTGGAAGAGTAGGGCCAGATCGGTCTCTTTGCTTGTCTCCAAGGCCTCGACTGCGGGGATTAAGGCATCCACCATGGTTTTGTCGCCAAGTTTCGCTCCGCCTCTTTTCATGGTGGCCTCTAAGGCGCTTTTCCACCACTGTTTTATAGCCTGGGCGTCTAAACTCGGACGACCTTTTACGGCCTTGGCGCCTTCGGTGAACAACCCTCCGAACAACGGTCCTGAAGCCCCGCCTGCGCCGGAGATGACGCCCATGCCGAACGAGCGCATGAGTTTGTCTATCTCTTCAGATTGTTCTTGGGAAAGTTTTTTAAGGGCCGATTCAAATCCATGACTCATGCCTACTCCATGGTCCCCATCGCCGATAAGCGAATCAAGTCGGCACAATTCTTCTTTGCGGGCGATAATCGTCTTGCCTACCTCTTCAAGGGCGTTTTTGAGCGCGGTGTGGTTGAGCGTATCCGTCATATGGGGTCCTCTGTCGCGTTAGCGTCAATTGCATCAGCATCTGGCGCGTCAGCGTCTGGTGCGTTAAGCTCCGGCGCGTCAGACTCTGCTGTACATCAGAGAGTCGCAAGGAGCGGCATAATATTTTTTAAGCTCATCATCAAGCTTAAAAATAGTCAGGTGGCAACCGCCCATCTCTTGGGTGGTCATATATTCGCCGATGTCGGAAGCGACGACCTTAATGCCCTTTTTCTCCAGGGCTTTGTGCGAAGCCGCCGCCATGATGTAGAGTTCCATCCAGGTTGTGGCGCCCATGCCGTTGGCCATGAAGACGACTTCATCTCCTGATTTGAGAGGGAAATCTTCAACTAATTTTTCAATCATAAAGTCGGCGAGTTCAGTGGCGGGGACGAGTTTGCCTCTCTTTATGCCGGCTTCTCCGTGGGCGCCCATGCCGATTTCAATCTCGTCCGGACCAAGCTCAAAGGTGGCTATGCCGGTTTCCGGAATCGTAGCCGGGGTTAGGCAGACTCCCAAGGTGCGGCAGTTTTCCATAGCCCGGCGAGTGACGGCTTCTATGGCCGCCAGATCGAGTCCTTGGGCGGCGGCGGCGCCGGCGATTTTAACGGTGTAGACGTCGGCCGTGACGCCTCTGCGACGTGAGCGGTCTTGTCCGGTCGAGATGTCGTCCCAGGTTCTGACGCTTTTGACGGTGACGCCGTCGTCTTGGCATAGCTCTTCGGCCATGTCGAAATTTAAGATGTCGCCGGCGTAATTGCCGTAGATGAACAAAACCCCTGAACCTGAGTCGACCGCCTTGGCTGCGGCGGCGATTAGATCCGGGGTGGGAGAGGCGAAGATTCCGCCTTGAACGACAACGTCCGCCAGTCCAGGTCCCAAATAACCGATAAACATGGGTTCATGGCCGCTTCCGCCGCCGAGCAGGATGCCGACCCTGCCTTTGACTGGAGCGCCCTGGCGAATAAAGACGCTGGTCAGACCGTTGACTCTGCTCATGCGGTCCTGGTGACATCGAGCCACACCCTCGAACATGTCCTTGACGACTTCGGACGGATTATTTATCAATTTTTTCATAAAACCCCTCTCTTGATGACGTTTAGTCTTGCAGAAAGTTTAGTGGAAGGTTTTGGTCAGTAAAACGCTTTGTATGGTAGAAGGTTTTGGTTCGGAGTTCGTCGGTTTTTGACGGTGGAATTATTGGTTGATAAAAGCTCAGGCAGGCGGCGTCTCTATTAAGAACGAAAAAGATTTTTGTAAGAACGAAAAAGATTTTTGCAGGAACGAAAAAGATTATCGTCTCTCGATTCTAAAAGCCGCCATGATTTAAAAACTGTCTTGATTTAAAAATCACCTTACTGTCGAGAGCTTTTTTTGGTTGAAGAGCTGCTCTTGGTTTAAAATCATCGGGAATTGATTCAATAGATCCTCGTTAACGACATCCGTCACAATCAGACTGATTTTTTTCAGTTCCAAAAACTGCGATAAACCAACTTTTCCAAATTTAGTATGGTCGGCCAATAAGACGGTTCTGTCCGCTCGGCGGGCCATAGCCTGTTTCACTTCTATTTCGAACTCGTCGGATTCGGTGGCCCCCTCGTTTTTAGTCAGACCGGTGCAGGAAGAAAAGAACAGATCGGCGTGGTACTTCTCCACGCTCTCCACCGCCGAGCGTCCTACCAGCGAATATGACGACGACCTCAAGGCCCCGCCCACGCAGATGATTCGTAGACTTGGGTTGGCGGCGAGCTCCATGACCACTCTCACCGCGTCGGTGATTATGGTGAGGTTGTCTAGGGAGGCTAATTCTCTGGCGAGAAAGAAGGAGGTGCTGCTGGCGTCGAGAAAGAGACGATTATGCGGCTTTACTAAAGTTGCGGCTTGTTTGGCGATGGTCTGCTTTGCGAGGATGTTGTCTTGGAGTCGGGAGAAATAGGGGACGCTGTCGACAGGTTTGGCGATCGCTCCGCCGTGAGTTCGGATAAGATGGTTGTCGGTTTCCAACCGCTTCAAATCGCCTCTGACCGTTTCCAAGCTTACTTGAAAAGTATTGCTCAGGTCATTGACGTTGACTTGCCCATGATCTTGGAGAAGTTTAAGAACTTTGTTGCGGCGTCTGGTCGCTGTTGATGATGTTCTCATAACTTGCCGGTTTTTCTTAGAATTTTTTTCTGTTAAGCGCTTTGAACAAAAAATTCCGAGGTGGCAACTCAGTAGTTGTTTTTTGTTTGTTTTAGTTTTGATCTCGAGTGTGATTCGATTCTATCAAGCGATGTTTGAAAAAGCAAGAGAAAAGTAGGGAAAACGTAAAGGTTTTTTAAAAAAAACCTGACAAAATAACTCATTGATTTTCAAGTATTTACTATAATTTTTAAATGGAACTATACTAAAAAGTAAATAAAAACCGTTTTGGTCATCGTAGGGATAGGTTTTTTTTGCATCAACTAAGAGTCTTGGAAAAACCAAGTTATTCAATATTTGACTTGCTGGTCCAGCATTTAGCTCAGGGGATTAGCTCCGGCGATTAGGCGATGAGCTTATTTTATTGCGCTATTTCTAAAAAAACTCCGCAATAAAAGAAGATGAATCAATCTCCCAAAACATAGTTTCGTCGTTCAATCTAAACTTTTTTTCTCGCTCGCTAAGTAAACTACAAATTTATAAGTGCCTAATTTGTCAAAATATTTGTTTGCTGCGACGCCTCATTGACGCTCGGCAAACGGAATCGGCAAGTTTGGAGACAAAAAAAGTGAAGATTGAACTTGCCTTTATTCGAGCTATTGGGTATTATTGAAGGAACCTAAAATAACTTTTGATGTGGAAGAGTTTTAGTAGGGTTATAGATGGGGTACTGGCTGTATCGCCAGCTTGAATCGCGGACTGAAGCTAGCTCTGGCCATAGGTGGCTCCTGTAGGCTGGCGCTAGCTTTATCCGTGTCGTAGTGGAGTCCAAAAGCCATTATAGCCTTTGGACTCTTTTTTTTGGTTTTACCGGTGTGGGCGGCTATAGTATTGGGAGAACAACACTCCGGCCGAAGGCGCTTTTCGGCTGAGAGGGCGCAAAATGATCAGCGACAAAGATATGGAAGCACTGGGTTTGAACAAAAACCTGACTTCGTTGTATTTGGCTGTCTTAAAGTCGGGAGGACAGTCCGCCAGTCAACTGGCGACGATGACGGGCCTAAATCGCAGCAACGTCTATGCCTTGATGGATCAGCTGGTGGCCAAAAACATGGTCAGCATAGATTTTATGGGCAGCAAGCGTCGTTACAAGGCCTGCGACCCTGAGGTTCTTGACAGATTGGCTGAAGAGAGGCTTAAATCCATAAAGCGGCTGATGCCTGAACTCAAGGCCCTCTACGATGTGGGTCCGGCAAGTCCCAGGCTCAGTTATTTTGAAGGCGATGCGGCTGTGCAGACGATCTTCGATGAGTTGGTCAATATTAGAGGCGATAATTACCGTTACTTTGGTTCTCTTGACGCTCAGTTGGCCGTGGAAGGTCACGAAAATGCCCGCCGCACGGTTCAAAAGAGACTCCAAAAAGGCATTAAAGCCCGTTCCATCAGAACTCGAGAAGCCGATTTGGACGATCCCATCTTTATGGCCGGCGAGCAGTACCTGCGGGAGGTGCGTTACTTTCCTAAAATCATCCCGCCTCACAGCCCGGATCTGTACATCTACGACCAAAAATTGGCGATTTTAGCGGCTTCCGGCGAAAAATTCGCCTTGATTATAGAGAGCTTGGAGCTCTCCACCTTGATGGGCGTATTATGGGACATGATCTGGGACATCTCGCTTACGAGCGAACAGGTGAAAAATAAGCGAGTCAAAGGCGCCTCGAAGCCATGACGACCTTCCGCAAGGCCCCTGTATGATTTACGATCTTTCATTCCCTTTGAAACCAAAAGCTTCGTCACGCAAACTCTCGCTCGAAAGGCATATCGGGAGAAAACGGTTTGCGGAAAGCTTTCTTGCCGAACAGCCAAACCACTGAGGTTTTTTCTTCTTCAATTTTGGGGCGCGGGAGGCTGCCTGCACTGCGCGGGACAACCAGCCCGAAGCCGGAAGTCGACTTGATGACAACGCGGCTGAAACAGGCGGAGGCCAGCGCCAGGGAGGCCGTACATGAGCGAGATGGAAAAAAGCGCCGGCAACGTCTTTGAAGATTTAGGAATCGAAGACTTCGACGAGATGCTGCTCAAAGCCAAACAGGCCTCAACCATCATGGAACTGATGGAGTCCAAAGGCTTGACTCGGATGCAGGCCGCCGAAACCATCGGCCTGCCTCAGTCCAAGCTTTCGCGCCTTTTAAACGGCCGATTCCGCAGCGTCGGCGTCTCCAAGATGTTGAAGGCCATCAATCGCCTTGGCCGCGATGTTCAAATCGTCATCGGGCCGGATAGGCATATAGCCGGGCAGACGACGCCTGGCCGAGTCGAAGCGATTCGGCATTGAAAGCGTTGAAGAATGCCTACGTTTCGGAGAGCGTGGCTTTTATCGAGGCGATGCCGATACCCGTCATTTCCCTCTATGCACCTGCCCACACGCCTGACCATGCCGATACTGTCCAGGCCTATACAGTTCAGGCCGATACCGTCCATGCCGACAGACCCGCCTGGCGCTGCGGAACATATGGCGCGTACCAATCCATCCTTCACGCGCATGCCTGCCTGGCGCTGCGGAACATATGACGCGTCCCAATCCATCCTTCACGCGCATGCCTGCCCACAGATAATTCAGCGAGAGACTCGACGGCGACCACCATATGACTGATCCATACGGCGCCGGTCATAGCTTTTATGCATGCTTGCCGGGCTAAGGCATGTGATGTCGGCAATAAGTCGATGGGAAGAATCAAAATTTAAAAAAGAATATTCAAAAGCTCGATTCTCATTTTTTCAGCTGTCGGCATAGCCGACGCCGACGTCAAGGGTCCCTTCTTCAGCGTCGTCAAGTTCCGCAGCACAGCGATGGACGCAGTTCAGGTCGCGACTCGCGCTCATGTCAAGATGAAGCGAATACGATTAAGGTGAAGCGAATACAAGCTCTCCTTGGGATAAGAACATGGAACGTCGCGACTGAAAAAGCCGTTTGCAGGCAGCCTTTTGTTGCGTCAAAGATTTTCTGGCGTCCGGCGACTGTGGTGAGGTATAATGACGGCTTGACGTTTTTCAAGGTTGCAATCAGGTATTTTTGCAGTATCATATGCCCTGTCGAGTCTGTCGAGCGGGCTATAATGCGCCGCCTGCGATATGGCCGCGACCGC
>JAISZP010000006.1 GCA_031269135.1 Deltaproteobacteria bacterium
CAACTCGTTTCTTGGCTTGCTTCTTCTGACGAGACGACGCAATTGCGGCCTTTAGCCTTAGCCTGATAAAGAGCTCTATCGGCTCTGTCGATGAAATCTTTTTCTTCCTCGCCGCTCCGATAAAGGCTGACTCCAGCGCTGATGGTGACGGGGAGGTTGTTTCCTCGTATGGTTACCTCGGTTTGAGCTATCTTTAAGCGGATAGCGTCGGCGAGTTCAATGGTGTCTTTGATGCTGCGGTCGCTGCACAACACCACAAACTCTTCGCCGCCGTATCGGCAAGCCAGGCTTTTGTCGTCGCACATTTTCTGAATGATCTTGGCGCAGATCATCAGCACCTTGTCGCCGAAAGCGTGTCCCCAAGTGTCATTGATGGATTTGAAGCGGTCGAGATCGAAAATGATCATCGTCAGAGTCTCTTCAGGCGTCATTTTCGAGGTGATTTCTTGAAACCGCTGGGCCAAATAGCGCCGATTATAGAGCTGAGTCAATTCGTCTATCGTCGCGAGTCTGGTTTGATCCTTCAACTCCGCCGTAAGAGTGGCTATGACTCGGTTGGAGGTTTCAATCAGGTCGGCCAGAGCCGTTTGGCTGGAGAGGGCGAGTTTCGTTTCGTTGAGTAGGCTGTCGACCAATCCTCGCATGTCCGAAGATTCAATTTCGGATTGTTCCATCTGTTGAGCGGAATCAGCCAAGATCTTTTGAAAGTGATCGGCGGTAGAGAGGCTTTGTTCCAGATTGGTTTCCAGAGTTTGGGAGATGGAGCCTATTTGCTCTCCGGCTTTGGTTAGAGCGCTTACGGTTTCAGGGTTGAAATCGTAAAAATATTTGTAGAGTTTATCGGTGACCTCAGGGGTGAACAAACTCTCATGTTTGAGGGCATTGTTGAGCTTGGAGACAAGTTCCGGATTTTGGGCGAGAAAATAGTCGTAGAAAAGACGGTAATTTTCGGGGATCAAAGGAATACGTCTTTTGGCTAAAAAAGGCAGCAGCTTTTTGGCCATATCATAAGAAGTGGCCATCAAGTCATTGTAGGTATCTAGGGCTTCACCCTGAATATTTTTCGAGCTTTGGTTTGACATCTTATTTAGTTGGAAGTGATTGTTGGGTAAGAGATAAGTAAAATATGGCTTCATTTCGCTTTTTTTAAAGGCGAAACGGAAAGCCGATTTTACGCAAATTCGTCAAAAAACGCTTGAATTGAAAAAATGGAATCAAAGTTTTAACGTAAACTAGATTTTACGGTCATAACCCGCGCTTCCAAAAATAAGCGCCATGGTTGCGAAAACTTTGATAAAACAAGTTTAGCTTGACGCGCCTAGGCTAAAACAAGGGGATGCGAACACTTAAACAGTTATAGGGCTTAAAATTCCCTTCAATGCAATGACCTAATTTTACCCCAGGGCAAAATTAAAGTCCAGAAATCATTTTTTTTGTTTGCGGCAATTTTTGATTTGTGGCGACGAAAAAGCGCGACGGCGGTAAAACGACTCGCAACCAAGAGACTTTCAGCTCAGAGATTGAAGGGTCGGCTCAGGAGCGTCGCTAAGACGACTGCAGCGTCCGACAGATATCCGTGCCGCCGGTTTGCTCGCTTGGAACATCTTTGACTCTTCAAGAAATCAGCCCTTTAAGAAAAGAAGGAATGACTATTATATGCAAAATCCACAAGCGAATTCCAGCGGTAAAATAGAACGATGGAAGATAGAACGATGGAAAATTGAACTGAGACCAAGGCTTGCAGGCGTCAAGGGTCGTCAGGATTGAACGCTTGAAAGATAGAAAGATTGAGGGCTTGAAAACTTTTCCCTCCGCAAAGGGCGATCCTAAAGGGGCGATCCTAAAGGGGCGATCCTAGCGGGATAAAATAAGAATTCTCAAGCCGACGTCGCTTGTTTTTTGGTCTTTTGCGCTTTTTTTGGAGGGCGAGCTTCAGCGGGAAAATAGGGGCGGCATGCGCAGGCGATTTGTCTGCGAGCTGGTTTTATGGAGAGGCGAGGCGGCAAGACTGGAGACTTGAGACGGGGTCGTCAGCAAGCAAAACTCCCCGGTCTCTCCAGTAAAGGGAGGCAAGCCGCTTAATTTTAAAACCTGCCGAGATCGAGCTAAGCTTTGAAAAGAAGGGTTGTTGGGGAGTCGACTGCAGAATCGGCGACAGAGCTACAGTTTCATCAATCCTTGAGATTTAAGGTCGGGACGTTTAAGTTCGGGATGTTTTGTGAAATTATCGAGTTCTTTTATCTCTCGGTCAAAATCTTCCAGGCTTTTAAACTCGCGGTAAACGCTGGCGAAACGGACGTAGGCCACCGCATCGGTTTTTCTAAGAAACTCTATCACTCTTTCGCCTATTTCGCTGGTCGCCACCTCGTTTTCTCCGGAATCCTGAAGCTCGCGTTCCATGGAATCTAAAAACGACTCGATCACCCCCATGGAAACTTCCCTTTTTTGAAAAGCCATCCTCAGGCCTTTAGAGATTTTGCTTCTGCTGTACATTTCTCTGCGACCGTCTTTTTTGACGAGCATCGGCATGTGCTCTTCAGTCTTTTCATAGGTGGTGAACCTTTTGCCGCAGTCCATGCACTCTCTGCGCCGGCGAATAGTCGTCGATTCCCGGCTGATTCTTGAATCGACGACTTTATTTTCCAGATATCCGCAATATGGGCATTTCATCCAATCCTCACTAAAAAAAACCACAACTTCAGTCGTGAGCAAAATTGTGAACCGGGCTTTTAGATCGTAGGCGAATCCTTCGCGCCTCCCGAC
>JAISZP010000042.1 GCA_031269135.1 Deltaproteobacteria bacterium
TTCAAGTTCCCGAATATATTGATTTAACAGCGGCTCGTTAAAGAGTTCAACTACCGATTCATGCGTCGACCAGCTGTTGACGAGATAGTTGAAGCACTCGTCGCTGCAAGGAGAATTGACCAAATTTCGTAGGTAGTAAAAAGTTATGGCCTTATCATTCGGAAGCATTTTACTCTCCATCTGCTGAACATCATTCAGGCTTTCATTCCTATGGCCGGCGGCTTAGTCGTCCGGCTCGCCGGCGAACGACTCGAAAACTTTTGCAAGTTTTCAAGCATGACATGTCGAAACCAATCGTCTTTGGAAAGATATAAAGCAAGGCTAAACTATTTTTTTTCCATTTTCTGAAACCGCCCGACTTATTCGATAAGAGTCGAATCAGCCGGATTGCGTAAATTCCCTATTGGGGGGCGCCGTACGCTCCGTCTTTTGCGGAAAATTCCAATATTTGTTTGCGCTCAAAAGACGATTCTTTCCGGCGCCGGTCCGCATCCTTATCGAACAATCGAGATTTCGGCAATAACAAGGGGATGGCTTTCCATCCAGGTCAGCATTTCATTGACATGGGAGATCTCCCAGTTACTTACGGCATTTGTTCTGTCCTGAAGAAAGGAGTCGGCCTCGTCGAAGATCAAGAACTTCTTTTTCTCTCTGGCTTGACGAAAGGCGCAGGCGATATTCTTTTCCGACTCTCCAAGAAACATGGACTGCAGCTCTGACGCCCTTTTCTGAAGGACGGACAATCCCATCTCTTTGGCCAGATGCCGGGCATACTCCGACTTTCCCCCAGCCCGGCGGACCATAAAGACACAAAGAAAAATCAAGAGCTTTAATATTACAGATTCTCTCGGTCAATTTTTGCAGATCTTCATCCGCGTTCAAGAGTTTAATGTCGAAGGGACGTCTTGACTCCCTACGGAACGTTCAGATTTTATTTCGTCGGTGACGACCGCCTCTGGGCTGTCGGGAGTTTTTTGTGGGGGGGGGTATGCCTTACTCTCCGTCTTTTGCGGAAAATTCCAATATTTGTCTACGCTCAAAAGACAAATCTCTCCAGCACCGCTCCGCGCACACATCAATCAAATGCGCTCGTTTATCGACTATGTCGTTAAAACCTGGAGGGATCATACGCGGGTCATCCTCCATATCTTTCGGCCAGTTCCTGGGTCTAAGCTCCTTGATCGGTTGTTTATGCCCATTCTCGCCGACGGAGTCGCTTTCGATCGGAGCGAGTTCTTCGTCGAACTCCTTGAGCAGGGTGGTCTCCTGCAAACGCAGATCAAGGACGATGACTCTGATGTCCGACATAGGGTATTGACCTTCGGGCTTCTCATACTTAATCTTAAGGAGTCTACGAGCGTAATCGATGCATGTTTCGATCCAGGCCAGACCAGCGAAGTAGAAGTAGCTCTGCTTCTGGCTGTAGTATCTTACACGTTTGATGGAGCTTCTTAAGAGATCCGTATTGTACATGGAGTTAATGAAGTCGAACTCGTCGCCGTCTCTGGACTGGATGCGGAATACGAAAGTTATCGGGTGACGTTGGGGTTTAAGGGATAGTGTCCTGTCTGGTGAAGGCCTCTGTCCAGCTCGCCGCAGCCGCCTTCGGGATGAATAAGGTCGGAATGTTTTTCGTAAAATAAATACATGACTTTCCTTTGCTATATGGCGCGACGGCCTCGCAGGCGAGGCGGCGCTCGGTCGTCATAGATCGACTCGATATAGATCGACTCGATCAAGCGCCTCGGCGTTTGTGGTCAAGTCGTCGCGGATCGGTTATTGCGCTTTTGACGGGAGTCCTTCGTTCGGATATCGTCTTATCGGATATCGTCTTAATAGCTCTACGCCATAGCTGACCATGGAGAGGACCGGCCGAATGCCTTCATGATTTTCAGAACCGACAGGCTCAATGTAGTTTCTTCATTGCCGAGATGTTCCCGACACCCGTCGGGAATTCCTCCTTCGTCGCCGGGGCTGCGACAATCGGCGTTTGCGGCGCCTAACGCCGTTGATTTTCCGCTTTAGAGCTCGGCTTCAATGCAGTTTCTTCCAAGGCCGGTTTCGTCGACCGAAGTTTTTTTGACGGCCGAAGTTTTTTTTGACGACAGAAGTTTTTAGTCTTCAACGTTTGATTCGCGCCTATCCTACCTGCTCCAGTCCTCCGGCAGGTTCTCCCAGAAATCGACCGGCTTGATCACTTTGACCGAACTCCCCCCGGTATAAAGGTGCCAGGCCATCTCAAGGAGTCCTCCGGCTTTGAATTTGACGGTCAGGCTGCCATCGTTGTTGGAGAAAGTCTCTTGACTTGGGTGGAAAACAAAATTTGCGGCTTCACGGGCGACCTGAGGCGAAAAAAGCCACTCCACCTCAACCGGTTCCTCCTGGAAAACGCCGAAAGATTTGGCGGCGTGGCTTTCAAGAGAAAAATCGCGATCCTCCTCAAACACTTCCGGAAGCACTTCGACCTTATAAATAAGATCAAGAATAAAGTGATACGGCTTATCGTCGTCGTTTTCAAAAAATTTCGCCACAAGATAATGGTTTCTTTCCCCGTACAGAATCCCTAAGGGAACCAGATTGAACTCACGTTCTTGACCTTCCCTGTTACGGTAGTCAATCTTTATGGCATGAAAGCTCATCATGGCCTCCCTAATTCTCTGGATGACCAGAGGGTCGGTCTTGAGGTACGGGGCAGGCCTTAAACCATGACCTTCGAATTTCATGACGTCTTCAAGATTTGTGCTCTTGGCCAATGAGAGATTCAGCAGGCCTCTTATTTTGTCGCCGACGCTTTCCAGAAGCCTGGCCTGTTCCGACATCCCGTTTTTGCGAAGAAGCTTGGCCCCAAGACCAATGGAAACCAATTCTTCGTTCTTTATAGAGGCCACGATTAATCGGTCGATGTACTTTGTTCTCAGCTTAAACGTCTTGTTCTTGCCGTCCTTAAACTCTTGAAAATCAGCCGAGAAGAACTCGGCCACCGCGTTTCTCATCCTCTCAGCCGTCCTCCTGGCGACTCCGTAGCGCTGCGTAATGTCGGTGATGGTCACT
Source organism: Deltaproteobacteria bacterium (assembly GCA_031269135.1). Lineage (GTDB taxonomy): Bacteria > Desulfobacterota > Desulfarculia > Adiutricales > Adiutricaceae > JAISZP01. Next base: position 3,052 of record JAISZP010000042.1, read on the forward strand.
CCGCTATGGCTTCCCTGAAGCAACATCACCAAATCCAGAAGATTTTTGAAAAGACCGTAATTGCCGTCGTGTTTTGACATAATCATTCTCTTTCAAACCGGTTTTCGCTCTTTGAGGCGATCCGTCGACCTTTGGCGGTCCCCCAACCCTTGCTTTAAAGACATTATAACATGCATATACGACAAATTACGTCGCATATAAATCGACTATTCGGAATTCCGCTTTGTGCGCAACTATTGAGGTATGAGTAGTCGAGAGTTTCAAATCAAGCCGCATCAACAGGAGTATCGCTCCCCTTCCGCTTTTTAGGGGGATCATCGGCTTTGTCGTCTTTATCTGCGATCGGATGCCATGCGAGCGGATTGCATTCAAGAAGATTGTATTCTCGTTTTACGGTCCGTCTCGTAGTCGTCGAGAAATCCCTTGATGCGCCTGACGATGGCGGAAGCTTGATTTACAGATTTTTTCTTCAACAACAAAAAGCCCATAAACGACGAAAAGCCCATTGCGCCTATTCGCGCGCAATGGACTCATCGGTTGAAAACGGTTTAACCGTTAGGCGCAACGCCGCCGATTGTTATGCAAAAAAATATCCATCCCTGTCGCCTGCGGAAGGCCACGCCCCGAAGTCATGAAATGCGGGGCCATATTTCACGGCAAGTTTTCGCAGGACGATAAATTATGAAAGGTCTTTCATCCAGGATTTTGAACGCCTGCGGCTCAGCCTCGTCCATTGGTTCAGCCTCTCCATTGACTCAGCCTCGTCGAGCGCCTCGCTGACGCTGGTTGCGGCGGTTCTTAAGCAAGCCGAGGCGGCCAGATTTTACTTTCCGCCCGACCGGCTATCAAGCCGGGCGGAAAGCCGCTCGCCTCACAAATCCACCAGAGGCTCAAAGCGAGTATGGGGGACGAAAGAAACGCTCTCGGCGATGAAATGGAGGGATACCGCGCCGGTAGGTCCGCTGCGGTTTTTAGTTATCCTAAGTTCGGCCTTGCCTTTAAGACTGGGATCGTCCTTTTTGAGCAGCTCTGGTCTGACCACAAACATGACCAGATCGGCGTCCTGCACAATACTGGCGTCCTCCCGGAAATCCGAGAAGCTTGGCGCCGGGTCGCTGTAACGCCTGAGCTGGGATAAGGCGATAACCGGCACACTCAGTTCCTCGGCCAACGATTTTAGGGCGCCGCTTATCTCGCGAATCTCTTGCTTGCGGTTATTATGACTCACGTCGGTTCGCATGAGCTGAAGATAATCCACAATAATCAAACCCAAGTCTAAGTTCCTTTCCGAGCTTTTAAGACGACTTTTCAACCTTCCGGCCTTGGCGCTAAGCTCATTGGGCGACAAACTGCGCGCGTCATCGATGAATATCGGCGAATTATTTAGAAGCTCAGCGTTTGCCGTCATTGTCTTGATATCCTCATCAGACTGTCGACCGGCGCGAAGCTCTTGAATATCGTGACGACCGAGCTGACATAAAAGGCGTCGGCGCACCTGATCGGCATTCATCTCTAAACTGAAAAAGGCCGTAGGCACGGGCGTCGAATCTTTTCCGCTTTCCCGCCTCCCCGCAATGGCCGCGTTGAGGGCGAAATTTAGCGCCACAGCGGTCTTACCCATGCCGGGACGACCGCCGACTATGATTAAATCGGATTTTTGAAAGCCGCCCGTCGTCCGATCAAGGGCGGAGAATCCGATCGATACGCCAGTGACGCTCCCCTCGATACTCTTGACTTCAATGCTCATCTTGAAAACATCCTTTATGTCAGCGCCCACGCGCACTAAACGGTTGAAGGTTCTTTCATCTAGAATTTCAGCGCCCTCGACTCGGTCTCCTCCAAGACCTCACCGACGCCGCGCGGTAAGCTCTCGCCTCGCAAATCGTCCAGGGGCCGAGCGCATAGCGGCGACGATAGAGGCGCTCTCGGCGATGAAATGGAGGAATGCCGCGTCGGCAGGTCCGCTGCGGCGTTTAGTTATCATAAGCTCGGCCTTGCCTTTAAGACTGGGATCGTCCTTGAGGAAGCTTAGAGTGTTCCGACAGCCCGTTTTTGCGAAGAAGATCGGCCCCAAAACCAGTGGAAAGCAATTCTTCGTCATTCATAGAGACCGCGATTAACCGGTCAAGGCGCTTTGCTTTCAGCTTAAACGTCTTGTTCTCTCCATCTTTAAACTTTTGGAAATCGGCAGGGAAGAATTAGCTCGCTAAGTTCTCATCCTCTCAGTTTCTCATCATCTCAGCCTCTCATCCTTTCAGCCGCGTTCCCGGCGACTCGGCAGCGCTCCATAACGTCATTGATTCTCGCACCGCTACGGCATCCCTCAAGCGACATCACCAAATTCGGAAGATTATTGAAAAGACCTTAAGTCCCGCCGCGTTTTGACGTAATCATCGTCGTTCGAGCCGGTTTTCCATGGTTTCAATCCGTCCCTTGTCCTGGGTAATCCTTGAATCTATCGTTCCCGTTTTAAGGGCCACTA
>JAISZP010000056.1 GCA_031269135.1 Deltaproteobacteria bacterium
GGGCAAGGTTGAGGTATGGCGGCCCCGCAGTCCGGGCACTTGGCCGTGCCGCTTGGCAGGTCTTTGGCGCAATTGGGGCAGGGATTGTAAGAATCCCCGCAGTTGGGGCAGAACAGAGCGTCCCGGGGAATGTCGGCGCCGCATTTGTCGCAGGTGATTGGAGGAAGTTTGCCCGACGGCTGACTAACCTGGCTCTGGCTGAGAGGCGTTCCGCAATCCGGGCAAAAGCGCTTGCCGTCGGGGATCAGGCCCTGGCAGTTGGGGCAGCGGGTCCCTCCGCCGGTGACGCTCAGATTCTGGGCCAGGCCTCCAAATTGACCGCCCATGACCCCACCGACCCCCAATCCCATGCCCAAGCCCAGGCCGGCCCCCATGACCCCGGCTTGACCGGCGCCTGGATTGGTGGCCGCCCCTTCCAGGGTGTCGAAGGTCCTTTGCTGCTGGTAGTTGTAGCCGATGATGTCCATCTCGGCCTTCTTGGCCAGGGCGGCTTTGAGCTGAATCACGGTCGGGTCGTTTTCGGGGACGCTGACGTCGTTGACGTAAAAGTTGACCAGCTCGATGCCGTACTCGTCCATGGTCGGCTCGATTTTCTCTTGCATATGGGTAGACAGCTCATCGATGTAAGCGTTGATCTCCAGTATGCCGATCTTCTTCTTCACCAGATAACCGGCCAGGCAATCCTTGACCTTGGTCAGATAGAGGCCCTTAAAATGGCGAACCAGGGTTTCCTGATCGAAGACCGGAACCGTGCCCACTAGTTTCACCAAAAATTTCGAGGAGTTCTCAATCCTGACCCCGAACTGGCCGAAAGAGCGAACCGGGACCATGATGCCGAACTTGGGATCCTGAAGCTGGATGGGCGTGGGGGTGCCCCACTTGATGTCCAGGGAATGGGCCTTGTTGACGAACCAAATCTCGGCGGCGAAAGGCGACTGCCCGCCGAAGGGCAGCGAAATCAAAGCGGCGAGTATGGGAATGTTGGCCGTGCTTAAGGTGTGGCGCCCAGGACCAAAGACGTCCAAGGCCTGACCGCCCTTAAAAAAGACCGCCTCTTGGGACTCGTTGACGATCAACTGGGTCCAGGTGCTCAGCTCCTCGCTGGGAAACTTCCAGGCGAAGACGCTGTTGGGTCCGTTATATTTAACCAGATCTATTATGGCCATGATTGCTCTCCAAGGCTGTTTGGGCAAGGGCCAGCCGAAACGCGTCCGTCCAAGACCGATTGCAAAACGACCAAAACCCATAATATCTAAAGGTCAGTTGGCGTTGCGACATCACTTTTTTAAGCGGACGCATCCGCTCTTGATTTTTTCAGCCGCTATTCAACGATAAGATCGGTCTCAAGCGCTTCGATTCCGGACGCCAAACAAGCGTAAGAGCTTTTCGGTCGCTCTTATCGGCTAAGCTTATCGACCTTTGAGGCATAACCGTTCCAGAACGAGCAGGCGGCATCCCGGGAGAGGCGCCGGAACGGGCGAATCGATTTTCATCCCAAACTTCAGACCGAGTTTGACGACTAACAGATGGGCCTTCAACCCGATCGACATGCGTCGACATCAAGCGGTCAAAGAGATGCGCCTGCACTGATCGATTCCAAGTCGGCTTTGGGTCTCTTTGAAGTTTCGCTCTCTTGAAATTTTTGTTCTCTTTGAATTGTTCTATCGACCACCGCATCAATGCCCATTTGCGCGCCTCTCCGGGGGCGCGGCGAAACGTCAAAAGCGCAGCAGCATGAGTCGGCGCCGCGCGGGTAGTTCCAGGATAGACTTTATCGCTTGCCTTAAAAGAAACGGCGAACTCGATAAGCGGCTCCGCAAAAAACCATTTCTTTCAAATTGGTCCCGATTAAGAAGAAGGCGGCCTAGGCCGATTGCGCCGCTCGAAAAATTCACTTTTTCATTCTCAAAAAAAGGACCCGTCAAAATTTGCGGCGGGTAAAAAAATCCGGAAAATCGAGATTATTCGACGAATCCTCAGTGACCCTTGCGTTCCACAATATCGAAGTGGTCGAACTGCATCATGAAAGAACCGCGCCCCTGAGTTTGGGAGCGGATGGCCGTCGAATAGCCGAAGAGTTCCGCCAGCGGCGCTTTGGCTACGATGACCCGAAAGCCCCCTTGATGACTGACCATGTCCTCCACTCTTCCCAAGCGGGCCGACAAATAACCGATGATTTCTCCGGTGAATTCGTCGGGAGCGGTGATCTCAAGGCGGATGATCGGTTCCATCAGAGTCGGGCTTGCGTTCATCAGAGCTTGCCGAAGGGCCTGAGAGACGGCTATGCGGACTACCGACTCCGGGACCTGACCTTCCCCCAGTTGGAGGTCGTCGAGACTTGCCGCGACGTCGGTCAAATGATAACCCATGACGGGACCGTAATTTTGACCGTCATGCAAGGTATCTTTGGCGGCCAGTATCAACTTGCCGGGAATTTCCAGAGGGTCGAGCCTCAATCCGGCGCTGTAGCCGCTGCCCCTCGGCAGCGGCGCCACAGATACTTTAGCCCTGGCCAGATAATTGGCGCCGCCGAATTCTCGGTCGAAAAGTCCTTCAGCCTCGGCCGGACGGGTTATGGTTTCGCGGTAAACCACCTGGGGCTTTCCAACCCTCGGATTTAGTCCAAATTCTCTTCCCAGGCGCTGGACCAACACTTCCAGATGGAGTTCGCCCATGCCTGAGATGACCGTTTGGCCGGTGTCGTCATCGACCTTTATCTTAAAAGTCGGGTCCTCCTCGGTCATCTTCGTCAAGGCTTCCAAAAGCCTCGGCTGGTCGGCCGAACTCTCCGGCTCGACCGCGACCGAGATCACCGGGTCTGCGGCGGTGATGCTTTCCAGCAGAGCCAACCTCTCCGGCGAACATATCGTGTCGCCGGTCACGGCGCTTCTGAGGCCCACCACACCCACCAGGTCTCCGCAAAGAGCTTCCGGTATGCGGTCGCGCTTGCCGGCGTTGAGTCTCAAAACCCGGCTCACCTTGTCTTTTTGGCCTGTGCGGGCGTTGACGACTTCATTGCCTTCTTTGATGACGCCGCTGTAGAGTCTGATGAAACTGAGCTTTCGGCCTTGCTCCATCATCTGAATCTTAAAGACCAGCCCGGTTAGAGGGGCTTTGACTTTCGGCTCTATCTGGACCTGGTCGCCTTGCTGGGTTTTAGCGGTTATCGGGGGGAGATCGAAGGGAGTGGGGAGATAATCGACTATGCCGTCCAACAAAGGCTGAACGCCCTTATTCCTAAGAGCGGCGCCGGCGAAGACGGGGGTCAACCGCAAAGAGATCGTCGCCTTTCTGATGGCCTCTTTGAGCTGCTCGACCGGGATCTCTTTATCGGTGAGGTAGGCTTCCATAATGGCGTCATCGGTCTCGGCCAACGTCTCCAGAAGCTCGCGGCGGCCTTCCAAGGCCTGCTCTTGAGCCTGAGGCGGAATATCCGACTGCAGCATCTCGGCGCCGAGGGTATCGTCAGGCCAGGTGTAAAACTTTTGATTCAAGCAGTCGATGACCCCTAAAAACTCGTCTTGCTGACCCAGGGGCCTGGTTATTATCAGCGGGGTCGCAGACAGCCTCTCTCGCAGCTGCTCGATTACCCGATCGAAATCGGCGCCCACGCGGTCGAGCTTATTGACGAAAACCAGCTTGGGGACGTTGTGGCGGTCGGCTTGACGCCAAACCGTCTCCGACTGCGGCTGAACGCCGCCTACTCCGCAAAAGACGCCCACCGCCCCATCCAAGACCCTCAGGCTCCTTTCGACCTCGATGGTGAAATCCACGTGCCCCGGAGTGTCGATGAGGTTGATGGTGGAGTCTTGCCATCGGCAGGAAGTCACGGCGCTCATGATGGTGATCCCCCTGGCCTGCTCTTCGGGAAGAAAATCCATCGTCGCCTCGCCGTCATGGACCTCGCCGAGTTTGTGGGTGCGTCCCGTGTAGTACAGGATGCGCTCGGTCAAGGTGGTTTTGCCTGCGTCGATGTGGGCGATGATGCCAATGTTTCTCAAAAGAGAATTTTTAGGGCCGTTAGTCATAAGCGCTTCGATTATATTTGGATTTGCTGGGACTTTTCTTCGACGTTCAGAGCCAGCTTCTCTTTATAAGCCACCAAGCTTTCCTCTAATTGAGGATCAGACAAGGCTAAAATTTGGACGGCGAATATCGCGGCGTTGCGCGCGCCCCCTAAGGCCATGGTGCCTACCGGAACTCCCGAGGGCATCTGAACGGTCGACAAAAGCGCGTCTAAACCGTTCAAAGGAGAACCGGCTAAAGGGACTCCGATTACAGGGAGAGTGGTCCCGGCGGCTAAGACGCCGGCCAAATGGGCGGCCCAACCGGCTCCGGCGATCAGGACCTTCAGGCCCCTGGCTTTGGCGCTGGTGGCGTACAATCCCGCTCGATCCGGCGAACGGTGAGCTGAGGCTATAGTTATCTCCCACGGGACGCTGAATAAATCCAGCATTTTCGCCGCTTCCTTCATGACCGGAAGATCGCTGTCCGAACCCATCACTATGCCGACTACCGGCTTGACATCCATCAGAATTCCTCTTAGAAAAAAGCCCTAAAGCTTTATCAGCCTTAAATGCTCAAATTTTTATGAAAAAACTTTTTCGCCTTGCAATCGCCGAGGCTTCAAAGTCTTTGACATGATGAAAAAATTGCCGCAGTCGGCCCTCGCTCGCCTGATTGAAAGAAGGCGTCTGCGAGTCACCCGACGACCTGGAAATTGAACGACCTGGCGCCTACGTAAACAGACCTGGCTGCGATTAGTGTTGTAGCAACAATCAAGCCATTTCATGAATCTTATATACATCAATCAAATAAATAATGCAAGAACGAATGCGCAAAAGCCCAAAAATGAGAAAGCTTGCGGCGACGAAGATTGCACCCTCGACTTTTGCGCAACGAAAAATATTCCCCAAATTTTCCTGGCCTTTTGGGCTGTGGTCAGTTACCATTGTGGTTTAGAGTTAAAATCGCTCTTTAGAGTCGGGCATCGTTGTTTAGGGTCAAAATCGCCCTTTAGAGTCGGGCATTGTTGTTTAGAGTCGAAATCGCCCTTTATTCCGACGATTAGTCGGCGAAACGACATCCTCCAGGTTATACTCGGCGAAATGCGGCGCTTGGTTGTTTCTTGCTTGACCAGTTTGCGCTTGCCCAGGTTGCTTTCGCCGCGTCTCCAAAATCGAGCGGGGTCGAAAATCGCTTTTGGGAGATCGAATCGCAAGTTCTTGATCTAATAATCCTCTTGTAATACTCTTGTAATATTCTTGCAATAATCCTTGATTCAACATCAAAAAATGTTCTTGCACGACATTAATCAAACATTTTTGGCGGCCAATAGTGGAAACCATCATAAAAGAC
>JAISZP010000080.1 GCA_031269135.1 Deltaproteobacteria bacterium
GGAGAGTCTGAGCGCTCTGGGAGAGCTGAGCTTTAAGGATATCTTGGATCTTTACGCCTGCGCCGAATGCGGTCGATGTCAAGATGTCTGCCCGGCCTGGGCCGAACGCCAGTCCTTGAATCCTGAAAATTGCATCAATCCCAAGCTATTGATCATGAGCCTGCGGAAAACCCTCACCAGAGCGCTCAAAGATGCCGAGCTCAAGGGTAATGCGCACGTTGGCAATGCGCTCGATGGCAATGCCCTCAAGAGCGGCGACAAGTGGGCCGCAGCAACGCCTTACGAGGAGGCCCAAGCGCGTAGCGTTTGGCGATGCATGGGCTGCCTGGCCTGCACGGTCGCCTGCCCCACCGGCGTGCAGCACCTACCCAAGTTTACGGCTATGAGAAGGTCTCTCATAGATGAGGGGACGCTGCCGTCAGGACTGAGCAAGACTCTGTCGAGCTACAAAAAACGCGGCAACAGCTTCGGCAAACCCGCCAAAGACCGCGTCGGCTGGAGCAAAAATTTAGGATTCGATTTAAGATTCGAGCCGACGGCGGCATCCCCGCTAGACCCGCAAAAAAGTTACGCTGAATATCTGTGGTTAGTGGGCGACTTCGCAAGCTACCATCCCAGAGCGATCGAGGTCACTCGCCGCGTCGCCTCGCTTTTGAAATCGGCAGGGGCGTCATTTGGGATTCTTGGGCCGCTGGAAAACTGCAGCGGAAACGATCTGAGACGGATCGGCGACGAGTGGTTATTTAGAGAGTTGGCTCAAAAGAATATCGACCTTATAAACTCATGCAATTTCGGAAAGATTTTTACGACTGACCCGCACACCTACAACACCGTTAAAAACGAGTATCCGAATTTCGGACTCGAAGCCGAGATTGTCCACCACTCTCAAACTCTCTTGGAGTTCATCAAGACTGGACGACTGAGCCTCCCGGAAAGGGCCGCGGAGGCATTGCTCGCGACCTATCATGACCCTTGCCTGTTGGGCCGCCACAACGGAGTCTACGAGGCGCCCAGGGAAATCATCCGGCGGCTGGGATTCAAGCTCGTGGAGATGCCGCGCTCAAGACAAAACAGCTTTTGCTGCGGCGCCGGAGGCGGAAGAATTTTCATGGCTGAAGACGATGGCATCGCGCGGAGAGCCGGCGAAATCCGCGTCAAGGAGGCGTCAAAACTCGAAGGAGTATCGGTGCTCGCGACAAGCTGTCCTAAAGATTTAGTCACCTTGTCGGAAGCCGTCAAAAACCTAGGGTTAGAAGGACGGCTATCGGTCAAAGACATAGCCGAACTCTTTTGACGTCAAAAATCTGTTAAGGCAAAATAGGCGACATGATAAAATCGGGAAAACAACAAGACTGGTTAAATTGCAAGACCGCCAAAATTCCAAAACCGCAAAAATAATAAGATCGCAAAATTATCTAAAGCAAAGCCCTCTTTGGAGCGTTTTGAGCGTCAGGGTTGCATTTGCCTCGCCCAAGTCAGGCGACGCGAATAGCGGCATTTCGATGGAAAAAACTAAATGCCGAAATTCAAACGATTGCATTTAAACAAATACAATCAAACGCCTGTCGCTTTTCACTTAAAAATGTAATTTAACATAAACTGACGTCAAACTTAAACCAAAACGCCTGGGCCGTCAAAGACGGCCTGAGGTCGGCAAATAGGAGCAAGCTGTATGGAAAGAGTTAAGGGCACGGCAGGATGCTTTGTTTTGGACGGAGACGGGTCTAACCCTAAAGCCTTGAAAACGGATTTCTTTTGGAATGAGGAAAAAAAGAGAATTGAGGCTCATTTCACCGCCGATTTCACCTGGGCGGGCTTTGAAGGAGTGGTCCACGGCGGATTATTGGCGGCCATATTAGATGAAGCCATGGCCTGGGCCATTGAGCGCGAGTACGGCAAATATGCCTACACCGGGGAGCTGCGCATCAGATTCTCCAAGCCTGTGCTCATAGAGCAGCCCTACCTAGCCATAGCCTGGGTGGAATCGGTCGAGGGCCGAAAGTACCTTACCAAAGGTCAGATACTGAGCTCCCAAGGGGAAGCGGCAGCCTCGGCCGACAGCGTGTTCATTTATCTACCCGAACTCAAGGGCTGAGTTCCTGCAAGCTTTTCCGAAAAGGGCTGATTTTTCCTCGGCGCAGGCAAAGATGATGCCGACGCAGGGCGACAGAAGGGCTATTAGAAAATCTATACCCTCATCTATATTACAATATCACTTTTTTTTAAGCAGACGCATCCTCTCTTAATTTTTTGAGTTCATCTTTAACGGTAAGATCGTTCTCCAGGTTTTTGATTCTGGACACGAAAGAAGCGTAAGCGCTTTTCAGTTTCGCTTCGATTTCGGCAAAGCCTATCGACTTTTGAGGCATAAACATTCAACTGCAATCCAACACCATCCCGTTCGACAGGATCCGAACCGGCTCTTTCGGATGCGGTATAATTTTCGGGTGGTCCATCGGTTCATTCTTTAAAAATTGAATCCAAGCAGCCGAGAACTCTGAAAGCGGGCAAGACCTGCTGGGAGAGGCGCCGGATCGGGCGATTCAATTTTCATCAAAAACTTCAGACCGAGTTTGACGACGAACAGATGGGCCATGAACCCGATCGACATGCGTCTATGCCAAGCCCTTGTTAAAACCATATATATTCAGCGGAAAAGCTTAGCTCTAATTTATCTATTCTTTTCAAATTTTATGCCCCTCACTATCGGTATTTGCCATTTAATTATCTTTTAAAAAAAAATTTTTTTTGCGCCACCTACGGGGGCGCTTCCTGTTTTCCACGTTTTTATTGCTGAATTTCTCCTATTTCTCATTTTAGGTCTAAGTTTAGAAGGGCCTGCGGCCCTAGTTCAAAGAACATTTAAGACTCTCACTGAACGCAAACGACGACAGGAATGGGGTAGGTGACGTTCTCCCAGGTGACGTACTGCCAGTAGTCGTCGCCGTCGAACAGGTAGACGTGTCCGGCGTCGAAGTCGCCGCCGGTGTCGAAGTACACCTGACCAGTCCAATACCAACTCGTCATTGTCCAACCAGCAGCCAAAGCCGCGCCTTTACGCGGCACATCATCGTGAATACCGCTAACATAACGAGACACGGAAACCAAATCTCCTAACGTCGGCAGATTAGAAGTCGTCGAATAACGATCTCCCCCATATACGTCTCCTTCATGCCAACCGCTAACGGGATAAGTGGCGGTCGGCCAAGGAGAGAAACTAAAGCTAAAGCCAGTATTGTTTACACTGCCACCACAGTGCGTCGCAGCTGGAAAGGTGGTTGAACTAGCTGTGAAGTCAGTAGAGGAAC
>JAISZP010000113.1 GCA_031269135.1 Deltaproteobacteria bacterium
GCTTGAGTCCCAATCAATTCCGCGAGGCGTCGAAAGCAATCTTAGGGCGGAGCGATTATCTTCGGCGCAAGAGCCGATTTAGCGGCAGATGGCGGCAACTTACTGTTTTAATTAAATAAATAAAAGTATACATCCATTGAAGAATTCAGAACTAAAAATCAGATCTGGAATTCAAATCTGGAATTCAGAGCTAAAATTCAGAGCTAAAATTCAGAGCTGGAATTCAAATCTTGAATTTATGCAAATAATTGCTCAACCGGGAAGGTCTCTTATCTATTGACTGCTGGGCATAAAAACGGAGGCTAGCGTGGAAGAGGAAAAAATGAAGGCGGCCGTCATCAGAGGGGCTGACGGAAAGATATCCGATCTTTTATACGGGACGGTTGTTGAGATTTTCCATAATACCGGAAGCAATATCTGGGAAAAGGTCGACACCTGGAATTTCACCGGACTCGATAAGCTCTCTTCCAAAGAGCTCAGGCCGGCTCTGGAGCGTTTGACGGAAAAGCTCGCCGGAGTCGATTTGGCGGTGGGGACTTCTTTCGCCGGACTAGTCTGCCAAAGCCTCACCAGAGCCGGCATCAATCTTTGTCTGATGGACGACTTCGACCCTGAGTGTCTTTCGGAACTTGCCGAGGCGGCGATTGCCCCGCAAGCGGCTCCAGTCTCAATGGTCCCAGTCGAAACCGAGCCGGGAAGCGGTCTGTTTGAACTCGACTTAACCGCCGCCTTAAGCTATGACCCTGAGTCGTCTTCAAAAAAGATCCTCAGACCTTTTTTTAATCAAACTCCCTTTTTGGAGCTCAGGCTTATATTCGACCATATTCCGCCATGGCTTGGCCCGGAACTTGAGAAACGCGGACTGCAAGCTATGACCACCAAGACAGGGACGAATTATTTAACCCGAATTTTCCACAGCAACCTAAAATGTACGTAGACTTTAAAGGCCGCTCCATCGAAACTCCGTTAGGCCTGCTCAAAGGGGCTGGGGAAGTGGAATTCCACGTCAACGGGGCGCTCAAATCAGTTAGGCTCCTTGAGCGCAACACCGTCATCACCCCATCCGGACCGCTGGCGCCGGCCTACACTTGGGGAGAGATCCGAAGAAAACACTCCTCTTCCATCACTTTTTTTCTAAACGGCGCGATTAAAAGCTTACGACTTGAGCAGCGCACCTTAATTCACCAGCCTCGGCCCATGGTCGTGGAAAGGATCGCCTGGTATCCGCAGGGCCAAGTGAAGATGTTGTTTCCCCTTGACGGTCGGCTGAGCGCCTATTGGACCCAAAAAGAGGAAATGAGTCTGGCTGAGCCTTTGGACGTCGCTCTACCCGACGGAAGCGTTTTAAATAAAATCCATTTGATCTCCATCGGCTTTCACCAAAATCAAGCTCTAAAAAGTCTGACCCTCTGGCCAGGCCAGAGAGTCCAGGTGGCCACGGCTTATGGGACAATCTCAGCCAGATTGGGACTTGATTTTTATCCCGACGGCTCGCCCAAATCTTTAGAACCGGCCAAACCCACAGCCGTCTTGACCCCTCTGGGGTCATTCATGGCTTACGACCCGATGGCCATTGGCCTAAATGGAGAGAACGGCAGCCTGGCTTTTGCCGCCGACCAAAGCCTTTTGAGCCTCAAAACCTTGGATGAATTTACTTGGGAGAATGCCGGCAATTCAGGTCAAACCGAGATTTTTAGACCTCTGACCCTCCCTCACCCGTTAAACGAAAACGCCGTCGAAAGGTTTCCCAACAAGTTGGAGTTTATAGAGCAAGGCGTTAGGATCGGTTTTGACGTTCCGGGAAAAAAGGACCGTTTTTTCGAACTCCCCGGAGGGCCGGTCAAGATTGGAGCTACAGGCGGGAGTAAAGTCGCGCGACCGGTGCGGGGCATTGTTTTGCCGCAAAGATCTGTTGAATGATTCGTCTTGTCGTCGAGCGCGATTGTTGTTGATGTTGTTGTTGTTGATGATGATGATGATGATGATGATGATGATGGCGCTGCATGCTTTGCTTCGCTTTCGTCAATTCTGCGAGAAAATGTAATACAGAAATATTATGAACAGCACGATCGCTATGCAACCCACAGGACTGTTCGGGTTTTGCGGACCTTGTTTTCTTTTGAGATATTCGATTTGAGGATCCCACCGGTTTCCGCAGTTTTTGCAATAATTTTCCACCCGCTTGCTGCCGAGAAAACCCGCCAAATATCCCTTGCCGCCAAAAATCGCCCGCCCAATCAAGGCTTTCCCCGCGCTGAATCCGCGGCTTGATGCGCTTACCTGATTTGAACCGCATTTTGGACATCTGACGACGTCGGGATTGTGAGGGGGCTGTGCAGAAGACATATTACCCGATTGAATTAGATTATAGCGATCTCGAATTTATCGACTTCGAATTTTTCGATTTCGATTATGTCGATTTAGATTGTTCGGTTCGTCAATGATGAGTGTTTACTCTTTGATGGTTCTTAGATGAAAGCGACCGGACGATAAGCTGCAGGACGATAAGCTGCAGGCTTATATGCCAGCCATAAATGATGCTTAGACAAGATTATAGGGGGAATGAATCACGATTGCAAGGAAAAGCGATTCGCCGGAAAGCGGCGTTTTGAAAGATACAGGGAAAAGCTTCAGCCGTTATGAGATTAAATTGCAGCCGCAGTGGTTGTCGACAGAGAGGT
>JAISZP010000119.1 GCA_031269135.1 Deltaproteobacteria bacterium
TATATAATTGAGAACCTTTACATGATGAGTAAAATTTTAATTACTTATCGGCATTCGGCAAGCTTTTAAGAGTCGTCGTTTTAAGCGAATTCTAAAATCGTCTCCACCAATAGATCGATAAATCAATCAATAAACTACTCGAACAATAAACCAATCGACCATAAATCCATAAATCGCTTGACGATTCAGTGCGGCGCCGAATCTATTTCAGTCATCAAGTCCGTAAGCCGCTGGTTCAATAGGCGCCCAACAGACCTTTGGAATCCGCTTGATTGTTTCAAATCCCAAGCTTAGCGCTCCGTCGGCATGAATCTACGACTACCGGGAGCTATAAGCTCACACAGCTATGAAGTCACAGATCTATCAACCCATAGCTATATCAACCCACAGATCTCTCAACCCATAGCCCTATCAACCCACAGATCTCTCAACCCATAGCTCTATCAACCCACAGATCTCTCAACCTATAGCTGCATGAACTCACGGAGCTCTTAATCTACGGCGCGACTGCGCCATGAACCCACCGCGAACCGACAAATCCGCAGGCTAAAAAAATTGGCTTGGTATTTGCTTTTCCCAAGTTCAACCACGGGTTTAGCGCCCTGGCGCGGAGGAGAGCATGACTAACGACTTAAACAACAACCTTTTTTCCAGTCAATTCAACGTCCTGGGCGGAAGCTTAGGATTGAGGCTGACCAGGCACAGCTTTAGCTCCAATAACCTAGCCAACATGGACACCCCGGGCTTTAGGGCTAAGCACCTCGATTTCGAAAAGGTCTTGGCCAGAAACCTTGGGACAGGCAATAACGAGCTGTTGGTCAAAGCGACCAACGCCAATCATATTTCCGGTCAAAATCCAAACACCGCCTTTCAACAGGCATCCAGAGCCATCGCCCGTTCTCCTTACGGATGGAACGAATACAACGACGACGCTTTAGATATAGATCAAGAAATGACGTTGCTGACCAAAAATCAGCTCATCTACAACACTACCGTGCAAATGCTGGCCAAAGAGTTCGACAATCTCAAGTACGCCATTGGTGAAGGTGGCGGGAGGTAATAAATGGATTTCCTAAATTCGATGGATCTGAGTCAGAGTGGTCTTACCAGTCAGCGCCAGCGCATGAACATGGTGGCCATGAACTTAAGCCATATAAACACCACCAGAACGCCCGACGGCGGACCATATAGACGCAAGGTGCCTATATTCGAGACCGCTCCTTACTTCAGCGGGGCTTACGGCGCCAGACCTAAAGCCGACGGAGAGTTGCAGGACGTTCAGGTAAGAGAAATCATGGAAGACCGCCGGGATTTTAAACTCATCTTCGATCCCAGTCATCCTGACGCCGACGAATTCGGCTACGTTTTGACTCCCAACGTCAACGTCGTGCAGGAGATGGTGGACATGATTTCCGCCAAGAGAAGTTATGAGGCCAACATCACCGCCGCCACGGCCGCCCAGAACATGGCCTTGAAATCTTTGGATCTGCTTAGGTAAAGTCAAAAATCCGAAGGGGGATGTCGGAAAAACGACAGCCCTGAAGGTCGGCTAAATTCAGCAATCTCTTGCGACATAAGGACGATGATATGATAAATCAAGTAAGCTCGACCATCGCCACCCAGCTTCCTATGGCGGGAGTCAAGGGTTCCACCGACGCCAGACCGGGTTTCGCCGACCATTTGAAGGCGACCGTTTCCAACACGAACGATATGCAATTTCAGGCCAAGACGGCTATGGAAGAATTGGCTACCGGTCGTAACGGCAACATTCATGAAACGCTGTTGTCGATGAGTAAAGCGGAGACTTCTTTTAAGATGGTCATGCAGGTCCGAAACAAAGTCTTAAACGCCTATCAGGAAATCTTACGTATGCAAATGTAAGTCCTCCTTCCATAACTTACGAAAACCCAAGCGCCGAAACATTGGTCGCTTGGGTTTTTTTCGTCAATAAACCGACCATCCGCCTGGGGAGATTGAGCCGGGTTCAGGGAGGCTCAGGGAAGTGCAGAGACGCTCAGGAAGGTTCAAACAGCTCAGGGAGGCGGGTTTTAGAGCAGTTCATCCGACGTCAGAATTTCAAACCTGCTCTTTCTATATCCAATCACCCCGGCAGCTTTGAGCTTGCTCATCTCAGCCGACAAGGCGCTGCGTTCGACGGATAGGTAGTCCGCAAGACCCTGGCGGTCGAACGGGATGTCGAACTCTCGCGAACCGTGAAGACGCGACTGTTCCGACAAATACGAGAGCAGTTTCTCTTTCGTCGTGCGCTTGGTGATGTGTTCCATTTTGCCTTGAAGCATGATGTTTTTGCGGGCGAGTATTCCGATGATGTTGCGGATAAGCAGGCGGTGAAACACGCAGCTATTGGAGCACTGAGCGATGACTCGCTGAAAGTCCGCAAACATCACTTCCGCATCAGTCGCCGCAAAAACGCTCACAGGCAGCACTCCTACGCCGCCGCACACAAACGCTTCCGCAAACATCTCGCCCGCGCCGATCTCCGCGATGATATTCTGGTTGCCCCAAGCATCGCCCTTGACGATATGCACCTTTCCGCCGACCACAATGCCGATTTCGCTCACGAAGCCGCCCGCAAGGCAGACGCTCTCGCCTTTTCGGTAGCGCCTCAGCGAAGCGCCTAGACACTTTATGAGCGAATCGAACTCGCTTTCCGACACCCCGCTGAACAGCCGAGAGTTTTTTAAAATATTTTTCATTTTCCCCACTTTCGTTTGAAATCCAACCGACTTTATTTTTCCAAAATAGTTTAATGCGATCGAAAAGTCAATGCGACCTAAAAGTCGATGTGACCGAAAAGTCGTCGCAGACGTCAAAGCGTAGCCGCCGCCCGGCGCTGTCGGCGGCGAAACCGGCGACGCCTGCAGGCCAACTTGGCAGCCTGCTCGTCCAGGATGAGATATACGGCACTTCAAACAAGCGAGGAACTAAAAAATGAAAGCTTGCGAGTTCACCTCTCCGGCGCCTAATCCGGCGCCGCAGCTATGTGGTAATAACCAGCTAAGCCGCAAGGATAACCGAATTATGGAATGCTCCGCAAAAACCCTTGCTTTCTGCGACAACTGCCGAGATTTGACCAAAGACAAAAACCTTATTCAATTCTTCATTGATGCCATCGAGTAGAAAGACCCGTATACGCAGGGACATTCGCATCATG
>JAISZP010000121.1 GCA_031269135.1 Deltaproteobacteria bacterium
TTGTGGTTTATCGGCGGTGAAAATCCGGCGGCCAGGGTCAAGAAGCCGAAAAAGGACAACCAGGGGGATCGCTTCCTGAGTCATGGCGAAGCGGCGGCCTTGTTGAAAGTTTTGGCCCAAGGCTCCCAATCGACCCATGATGCGGCCGCGATCTCGCTGTTGAACTCAATGAGGTTCGGGGAGAACGCTTCACATTCCGCATAGCTATAATTTAATGTTATTTTAAGTTTGAAACGACCGCTTACGAATACCCTTTTTGATGTTGTAAATCGGCGCCGCTTTCTCGACCGCCTCGCCGCCGGATGTTAAACTGATTAAAAAGCCGCTGACAAAAAAAATGTTTGTCGGCGGCTTTTTAGAAATAAAGGCGAAAAAACAGCTAATATTAAATTTTATAATAAATAAAAATTTTTAAAGACATTATTAGCAGATTCAGAAACAAAACAAATGCATAATTATATAAACATAAAATAATATTTAGATGTAAAACCAAAAAGACAACTACTTTTTAGAATGTTCAGGCGTCTTTTTAGATTCTTGAAGACTACTTTCATAGAGAGACTTCATCTTTTTAAGTTCAGCCGGAGACATTTTGAGGTAACTTTGGCAGGTGGAGTAAGGGATGTGAAGTCGCTTAGACGTGCCGAAAATTGAACCACCTTGATCTATGCTCTTTTTGATTTCCAAGTAAGTGGGGTAGCTGCGACGTGTCGCGTTGCGCTTTTCTGATTCGCCCACCAAATAAAGCAACTCTTCCTTAGAACCCGGAATTATTTCATCAAATTTAGAGAGTATAGCTAAAATTTGCTTGCTATTTATAGTATTTTCATCGAAATTATTTCCTGAAAGACTTTTAGAGTTTGAATTTCCCATATTTTAACTCCCAAGATTTTGTTAAAGATAGGTGTTTAAGATACTTCTCCTGTTGATTTTAGTTAATTAACCATTTAATTTATATCAAAGAGGCTATTAAGCCGGTAGCGCTCTGAGCCGCCACTCTAATGACTTTTCCGGACTGGCCTCTGTCGCTCAGTTGGTTGAAACTCTCCTCTGCGGTAATGCTGATCTGCTCTCCTCCCATAAGCTTCAAAAGTTCAGCTTTAGCGTTTTCAAGGCGGTAACGACTGTCGATATTACGGTAATAATTAAGCGTCGGGACGCTGAGAGTGCCATATTCGGTATCGGCGTAAAGCTCCGCTTCCACTGTCGGCTTGGCGAGACTTGCTCCTAAGGCGTTGGCGGTCGCCGCGCCTTCCGGGGCTTTGGTCGGAATCGACAACGATTTCTCGACCAAGGGCGCCATAGTATGAGCAGGGCCGCCAAGAATGATCGCTTGATGCGGGTCAAGCCGCCAATCGACCAAATAGTCGCTTATGGTATAAACAGGCTGCTGATTGACTTGCCGAATGAATTCATCCACAGCGTCTTTCAGGGTCGTCAAGGCGACCTCCGTCGCCCGGCGAGCCATTTCAACGGCCTGTCCGGGGCTGACTAGCTCAAAGGCCTTTTTTGAAACTTCCGTGTCGCCTAAAGCGCACAATCCCAATACATTAAAGGCGTCCGTCAGCGTCGGCGGCCTTTGGCCAAGATCCTTAGGGGCAAAAGCCAAGGCCGGTCCGCGTCTGCGGGCGACGATGCTTGGCGCGCCGTCTTTAAACTCCAAATCGGTGTCGCCCCCCAAGGCTATCGAGCGAGTCAAAAGGCCTCTCACCAAAGTCGGCCGCCTCGCCAAAGTAAGTCCAATGGGGGTCATAAGCGGGCGACCGCGACTGAACAAAGCCAGATCCGTACTCGTGCCGCCCATGTCTATCATGAGAATATCGTCTTGATCATCATCCGCCGTCAGCGCCCACAAACCCAAAAGGCTGGCCGCAGGCCCGGCGGCCAAAGCCAATACCGGTTTTTCTCGAGCCGCTTCCATCGACATCACGCCGCCATCCGCCTTGAGGATCTTTATGGGACAATTCAAGCCTTGAGCGCAAGCCGACTGAGTCAAATCAGTCAAAAATGTCTCGTATAATCTTTTGACGGCCGCGTTCAAAACTGCCCCAGCCAACCGCCGAGGAAAATTGAGGCCGCCGAAGAGCCTGGAGGCGGCCATAACCGGACCGCGATGGACGGCAGTACAGGCTTCAAACATGCTCTGTTCAAGTTGCGGATTTTTGGGACCGAATTTACTGGCCACGACAAAGGCGTCGACTTTAAGGTTCGCCAGTTCCTTAGCCGCCTGTAAAGCCGCTTGAGGGTCCAAGGGCTTTACGACATGGCCGCGATGGTCTTGCTGGCCATCCAAGCTTCTAAACAAATCGCCCCAGTCGGATGGGTCAAGTTCCAAGCCTGGGCCTTGAGTCGCTAAAATACCCACCTTATCGGCGGTTCCAGTCAAAACGCTGTTTAAGCCCAAAGTGGTCGAAACGGTAAGGCGCTTGACGTCCTTAGCCTTTCTTTTCAAGAGAAGCTCGCCAAGCACCTCGTTTAGACCGTCGATTATTCTCTCTTTGGTAAGGGCTTTGGCTGTAGCCGCGACTCTCACCTTCCCCGCGCCAGACTCTTCAAGCAACACCGCATCGGTATGAGTTCCGCCGACGTCTACACCAAGAAACACCACTGCCCTCCTGTATATCGCAAGCCGCAGTCGGACTCTGCAAAAATGCCAGGCCACCGATGAAGGTAGCTTGAAAAAAGAGGAAAAACTGAATCATCAAGGCTAAAAATATATTTAATTTCGTCGGTATTTGAAAATATTGAATCTAAGACGCAATCATATATCGCACATATACAACATATAAAAAGGATAAAGCAATAGCGCTAAAGCCGGTATTTTGGCTTTTAAAGGTTTTTGTTCATATAAAAACAAAACAAAAAGAATAAAAAACTTGCGGCTATGATCTTCCGGCGGATCTTATGATCTTCCAGCGGATCTTATGATCTTCCAGCAGATCTAAGGTAATTGTACTGAAAGACCAAAGCGGGATTGTCGCTTTTATTTTGAAACACGTCCGGCAGCGGCGGAAAGGTGGAGCGGCTGATGGCTTGTTCGACGGATTTGTCGAACTCGGGGTTGCCGCTCTCTTTGTGGAGCCGTTTGCCTGAAATTGTGCCGTTAGGCTGGATGACGATCACGTAAGTGGCCTGGATATCCGGACTCATGGCCGTAGCCGGAGCGATCCAATTCGAACGGACGATGTCTCTGATTTGAGTGTAATAAGCGGTTTTGATCGGGTCCAAAAGCGCTCCGGCATTGGGGGAGCCGCTCGGGATGCTGGACGTGCCGTTGCTCTGCCCCGCTCTCAAAGCGATATTGCCGATGGCCGCGTTGATGTCGGCGTCCGCCTGAGCGGCCTCGTTCTTTCGCCTTAACTCTTCGAGCCGCTTATTATAAGCGGCCTCGGGGTTCTGGGTCTTGGGCGGGGTTTTAGGCTTAACTTGCTCAGGCGGCGGGGTCTTGTCCGGCGGCTTGACCCGAGGAGGCGGCTCAGGATTCTTTAGAACCGGCTCAGGCATCGTTTCCGGCGGTTTTTCGCCGATGGGTATGACTTCGGGCGGGGGTTGGTTGGTTATCATCCTCTCCAACGGCGTAGGCTGAGGAAGCAGCGGCTCGGTCTTAGGCAGTTCGACGACATCCGGGCCTTTAAGATCGGGGTCGACCGGGGCGGCGGGAGCGGCCGGCGCCGGAGGCTCCAAGGCCCCTAAAAGCTGGACGGTCATTACATTTAAAGGAACGTCCCGGTTACTCCACAAGTCGAAATAGCCGGGCAAAAAAATGGCCCCCGTCAGCACCAATGCGTGAAGAAGCGCCGAAAGCATCAAAAAGGGAATGAAATGCTTTTCTAAAGCAGTATCGTTGCTTGAGTATCGATTGGCATCAAATACCATAGATAATTTCTTTTTACGTCCGCCGAGTTCTCAGCTGTTCGCCGGCTTCTCAGCTGTTAGTCCGGGTCAAATCGACGGGTTCAGTCACTAAACCTACGCTGGTTATGCCAGCCTTCATCAAAGTGCTCATGATGAGGGCAATTCGTCCGTAAGGCACGTTTTGGTCGGCTTTGATGTACACATTCGTGGCGTTTTTAGTCTTCATCACTTCTCTGACCTGAACGTCCAAATTCTCGATGCCGGCTAGAGTGTTGCCTTCCAGGTCCACTTGACCCGTAGCCGTCACGGACAAGACGACCATGGTGTTGTCCGTTCGCATGATGGTGCTGTCGACTTTGGGGAGATCGACTTGAAGGCCCTGAGCCATCATGGGAGCGGCCACCATGAATATTATCAGCAAAACGAGCATCACGTCCACCATGGGGGTGACGTTGATGTCGCTCATCATGGGCCTATTGTCGCGACCATTGTCGAAAGAATCGAAAGCCATCTTTAATTATCCATCTCCATGAGTTTCCAGGTTTTTTCTCGGCTTAATCTTCAGCGTCTTTTCGGCTTATTTTCCGTGAAACTCAAATAAAATCAGCGCCGGAAGACTCGACGACGAAAGAATCAACACCAAAAACAACGCCCAAAAAAACGACGCCAACGAAATCAAACTTAGCCTCGGTCGGCGAGCATTCAACCGTTAGCCTTCCACATGATTATTTGCGGCACTAAACTTAGGTTGTTTATTTTTGAAGTTATAATCTAAGATTTTAGTAATTCTACATCATTTCAGATACATTAAGCAAGAACTTAGTCATATCAAACAGCTAAAAAGCAAACAGCTCAATAGAATTGTCAGCGCTGGGCGGATTCCGGCGCCTTGACTAAATCGCGTTCGAGAATATTGACGAAATCGGAAGAAAAATTATTCATATCCGTTTCCAAGAGTCTAAGCCGACTATTGAAGTAGTTGTAAAAAACGACGGCTGGAATAGCTGCGGCCAGGCCTGCGGCGGTGGCGACCAAGGCCTCGGAAATGTAGGGGGCGACATCGGCCAAATTCGCCGAACCCTTTAGGCCGATTTGGTGGAACGAACCCATTATGCCCCAGACCGTCCCGAAAAGGCCGATAAAAGGCGTGGCGTTGCCGCAACTGGCTAAAAACGGCAGAAATTTATATAGACGGGTGCTCTCAGCCGTGCTCGAGCGCCTCAGAGACCTTTGCACATTTTCGATGGCTACCTTCGTATCGATCTTTGCTTTATGGACTCGGCCAAGTTCTTGATAACCCACTCGAAAGACGGTGGCGACGGGAGAGGCTCCAAATTCCGTCGCCTCGGCGTAGAGATTGGCCAAGGAGCGGGATTTCCAAAAATTGTCGAGAAAACGGCCTGAATTTTTGCTGGCTCGTAAAAATTGGAAGAATTTTACTAAGATAATGCACCACGACACGATGCTCGACAACAAAAGTATCGCCAATACTCCCTTGACCATGGGACCGGCCGACATGATCCTTGTTATGATTTCGGATTCCATGGTTTGTCCGGTAAGACTGGCGACAGTCACAGGCGTAGCCTGGCCGAATTGCATCAAAAAACTGATAGGAGACATTAAAGGTTACCTTGAAGATTTTTACAAAATAAGCGCGATGAATAACGCTTGTCGGGTCGCTGTTCTGAAGCTGTCGCAGCTCGAAAGTTCTCGCTGTTCTGAAGCTGTCGCAGCTCGGAAGTAATCGTAGTTCTGAAGCTTTCATGGCTTTAAAGCCAAGGAGTTCTCCGAAAAGCACTTTTTGCTGGCAAAGTATAGCAGAAAACCAAACGAAAGTTCAGTTTAAATTTGAAGATTGTTCGATCCGGCCTTAAGTTTTACTCTACATAACTAGCCTGATATTATAATTGAATTCGCAAATTTTGTCAACAAAAAACGCCTCTTGCTGCTATATTGCTTGGTTTTCAAAATATCAGTCTACCTCTTTAAGCCTTTGCAATTATTAAATCATCAACTAATCGGCCTTTTGGGCATATCACAGCATAGCCTCTAACAAACTTTGAAGTAATTAAGGGTCAAGCTCAGAAGCAATTAACCTAAGAGGGGCATCTAACAGTCGATAAAAATAATCATAATCCGTGTATTTTAAAGCTGCGGAAAGATTAGGGACTATGAATAGGTGCTGTGAATAGGAGCTGCGGTTAGGAGCTGTGATT
>JAISZP010000202.1 GCA_031269135.1 Deltaproteobacteria bacterium
AGACGGGGTTGTTCGAGCCGGCCGCCTTCAAGCCTTGGATTATGCGGCCCGGAAGAGCGCCGATATAGGTGCGGCGATGACCTCGAATCTCGGCCTCGTCTTTCATGCCGCCCAAAGAAAAGCGCACGAACTTGCGCCCCATGGCTTTGGCTATGGACTGGCCTAAACTGGTCTTGCCCACGCCGGGAGGCCCCAGAAAGCAAATTATCGGCCCCTTTTGCCGGTTATTGAGCTTCATGACCGCCAAGTACTCCAAAATGCGGTCCTTGACCTTTTGGAGGTCGTAGTGGTCGGCGTCCAGCACCTTTTTAGCCGCCACCAGATCCAAGTGATCTCTGGTGGCGACCGCCCAAGGCAGCTCCACTATCCAGTCCAAATAAGTGCGGATGATGGAAGCCTCGGCGCCGTCGGGCTGCATGGATTCCAAGCGGGAAAGTTGTTTGGCCGCTTCGTTGGCCACTTCTTTGGGCAAACGGGCCTGCTTCATCTTGGCGCGGTATTCGCCGGCTTCGTCGTCGCGTCCGCCGTCGTCGCCGAGTTCCCGCTTGATGGCCCGAAGCTGCTCGCGCAGGTAGAATTCTTTTTGAGTGCGGTCCATCTCCTCTCTGGCTTCGGAGTCGAGCTTGGCCTGCATGGCCGCGACTTTCACCTCTTGAGCCAAGATGGTGTTGACTGCGGTCAGCCTTTCAAAGGGGTCTATGATCTCCAGGACCTTTTGAGCGTCTTCCACTTTGATGCGCATGTTGCTGATGACCAAGTCGGCTAAACGACCGGGTTCGTTTATGCCTTCCAATAAGCCCACGATCTCGTCGCTGAGAGACTCCTTCAAGGAGAGAATCCTCTGGCTCTGCTCTCTGACGTTTCGCATCATGGCCTCGAGCTCTATCGACATCACAGGGGAAGGCGGTTCGTCGAGGACTTTGATCTTCACCTTCAGGTAAGGATCGAAAGAAAGATACTCGGACACGTAAGCTTTGACCAAGCCTTGGACCAAGACCTTCATGCGTCCGTCGGGCATGCGCAGCTGGCGCACGACCTGGGCGACCGTACCGACCCGATAAAGCTCGTCGGGGCTGGGCGTATCCAGACTCTGGTCTTTTTGGGCCACCACCAGGACCTGTTTTTCGACTCCTTGAGCCGCCTCGACGGCCGAAAGCGATATCGGACGACCGATGAACAGGGGTAGAATCATATCGGTGAATATGACCACGTCCCTTACGGGCAGCAGAGGCAACACGGTGGCTATTTCAATTTCTGTATTTTGGACCATGGAAGGCGTCGTAACCTCTTTGAAACAAATGGGAAGCGAGAGAGAAAACCCTCCTGCAAGCGTTGGATTTAATAATAACAAAAACCGCTTCAGAAAAGCAACGAAACAACAATTTTGGGCTAGTCCTGTTTCACCGATGATTTATCCTAAAGCGCTTCTAAAATTATGCATTTATTGAGCCAATTGCGTTTTTGAAACCTATAAAGACTAAATATAAACCTCAAACGGTTAAATTCAATCAAAGTCGTAAAAAAAACGTTCAGCGACCGCCTAAGACCTCGCCCCTAAAAAGCGCTTAAACAGTGGACTTTAGGTCGAAAAAATCGCTTTAGCCAAGTCGGTCTTAATATTCTACTTGACCAAAAAGGGTAAAATGAACTATAACGCATCAGACGGTAATTTTGCCGATAGTCCAAGACGTCTCAAGCCGCGCTCTCAAGCCAAAATTGCTAGGAACCGACAAAAGACAAATTATTTGCAAAATAATACAGCAAATATCTTGATTATCCCATAGATTACATATATTTTTAAAAATTACGAACTGAACAATCAGCGTATCCATTTTTTACACTTGAAAGGATCAAATCATGACAAAAGCCGAACTGGTGGCCAAGATCGCCGAGGACACCAACCTTACCCAATCCCAGGCCGCCAAGGCCCTCAACAGCCTTTTGGAAACCATACTCGACGAGATCAAAAACACCGGCAACATCACCTTGGCTGGTCTGGGCTCGTTTAACTTAGTCAACAGAGCTGCTCGGGCCGGCTTCAATCCCAAGACCAGAGAGCCGTTACGCATCCCGGCCTCAAAATCCGTCAGGTTTCGTCCGGCCAAGGGCCTGAAGGAATCCATCAACGGCTGACGAATTCAACCTGACTGCCCAATCTAAAATCGTCGGCCTGCTCACATGCGCCCGCTCCTGCGGCGCCCACCCCAATGAGGACTGATTTGCGAGCGCGCGCAGGCGGGCTTTAAACGCTCCATCCTCGTTGGCTTGAAACGTCTTTTGGAAAAAACGCCGGACATCGCATCCGGCGACTGAAGGTAGATAATGGCGAGAGTTACTGTAGAAGACTGCTTGGAAAAAGTGGAAAACCGCTTCGTATTGGTTCATTTGGCCGCCGAGAGGGCCAGACAACTGAGAAAAGGCTCCCAACCCTTAAGCCCCCGCAAAAACAAAGACGTTGTTTTAGCCTTAAGGGAGATTGCCGACAGCTACATCACCCAACAAAACATCAAAGAGTACGAACCGGTTCTGGTTGAAGAATATGAAGACGACACCATTGAAATCATTGAAGAGGACATCAGCATCGAAGCCTAAAATCGGACTTTTCTCGGCTTGATCTCCATTTTGCTTCTTCAAGAGCGATAAAATTAAAGTCGAAATCAATTCTTCTCCAATCCGTCGATAATCTATTTTTTAGAAAACCGCCAAGTTTGCGGCAAAAAATGCCGCGACTCGGCGGTTTTTGACATATAGCCGCTCTTCATCGCTATTTCCCTTTCAGAATCCTACAACAACAGACATATGTCTCGCCATGCGCGGCAGTCTTGGCCGTCAGCGGCGCAGCTCTTCCCGACCATATCGCGGCTCAAGCTTATTTGGACTCGACCATATTGGAACTAGACCATATTGGAGCTCAAGCGCATTGCGGCTCAAGGCGCCGAGGACCCGGCCAAGGCCTCACGCCCCGACCCGGCTCTCAAGAAGGCTTGCTCGCGAGCGCTAAAGAGCCTACTCCAAAAGCGATCGCGAGCGCGTCTACCCCAAATCCTCACCCCTAACAGTTGAATGTTAGACGCAAAGGTAGTAAAATCTAAATTCACAGGCTATTTATACTCTTTGAGGCGAAAAAAATTATGGGTGATTACACTACCTTGGAAATAGTACTCATATTCATTCTGTTGGCTGTCATCTTCGGCGCATGGCGACTTCCATTCTATGTGCGCAGGCTCTTTCGCGTCCAAAACACCAACCATTCCGGCCCCGAGTCTAAAGATAAAAGCAATCCGGCCTGATGCCCGCATTTTAGAAACCTTAAGTTTCAATCCGACAAGGCCCAACTCGGCGATTCCACTTTTGAAATCAT
>JAISZP010000214.1 GCA_031269135.1 Deltaproteobacteria bacterium
TTGAACGACAATATAGTTGAACGACGACTTGGCTCAGCAAAAGCCAGTTGAACGACAGCCAGTTGAACGACGACCTGGCTCAGCAAAAGCCCGTTGAACGACAACCTGGCTCAGCAACAACCCAGTTGAACGACAGCCTAGCTCAACGACGACATAGTTGAACTACAATTATAGCTCAACAACAATACATGTCGCCTGCGGAAGGCAAGACGCCCCGAAGTCATCAAATGCGGCGCCATATTTCGCGGCGACGACATGGCTCGATGACAAATTAGCCGCCGGACGGCGCTCTTTCTGTCAAGCTATGGTATTTCAGCTGGTATTTCAGCCGAGATTTCAGCTGATATTTCAGCCGGGCTTCGGCAGGCCCATGGTTTTAGTCGGCGCCTGGCTTCAGCCGGGCTTTAGTCGGTCCCCGGCAACAGCTTCCAGGAGGCTTACGCCAAACCCCACTCGGAAGCGACCTTTTTAAGAGTCGCCTGCACATTTTCGGATGGCGGACACATCGGAAGACGCATTTCAGAGGTCATGCGACCGGTTAGACCCATAAGATACTTCAAGGGAATCGGGTTGGTCTCCAAAAACAAGGATCTAAAGAAGGGGAGCATCTTAAAAAACAGCTCTCTTGTTTTGGCGATGTCGCCCTTCTCCCAAGCGGCCCACATTTCCACCAAAGGCTTAGGTATGATGTTGGCGGCGACGGAGATGACTCCTCCCCCGCCTACGCTCAACAGCGGCAGAGTCAAGCCGTCGTCTCCGCTGGTGACTAAAAAGTCCTTGCCGCACAGCTCGATGGTCCTTATCATCTGGTTCAAGTCGCCGGTAGCCTCTTTGACGCCGATAATCAACGGGTGCCTGGAGAGTCTTTCCATGGTTTCAGGCAGAATATTCACCGAGCAGCGGCCCGGAATATTGTAGAGGATGACCGGAAGCGAGGCCGCCTCGGCGACTGCCGTAAAGTGTCTATAAAGACCTTCCTGAGTCGGTTTATTGTAGTATGGGGAAACGAGCAACAACCCCTGGGCGCCGACGGAAGCGGCGTGCTTGGCCATGTAGATGGCCTCGGAGGTGGAGTTCGAACCGGCGCCGGCCAAGACCGGCACTCTGCCTTTAACCGCTTCGACGGTTAAGGAGACTACCCTATTGTGCTCGTCGTGACTCAGAGTCGGAGATTCTCCAGTCGTGCCGCAAGGCAAAACCGCATTGACGCCTTGTTCAATGACGTAATCGACGTGCTCGGCTAAAGCCTTCTCATCGACTTTTCCATCTCGAAAAGGAGTGACCAAAGCGGGAATGATTCCTCTAAATGAAACAGCCATAAATCACCAAGATTTCGTTAGAGCCGGAAATTAGGGGCTCTTAGTCAATTTTTGTTATTTTTTGAATAGATCCTGCTCGACCTGACCGGAAAAAGTATACCTGACCGCGCCTATCAAAAAGACTTTTTCAGGCGATTCAGCCGGTCCCTCGAAGCGGACCGTCAGATCCTCTCCGCCTCTGGTCTTGCACAAAATCGAATTGCTCTTAACCAAGCCCTGGGCGGCGGAAAGAAGCGCCGAGGCGGTGACCCCGGTGCCGCAGGCCAGAGTCTCGTCTTCCACGCCTCGTTCGTAAGTCCTGATGGCCAAACTATCGTCGGAGAGGATCTTTACGTAATCGACGTTGGCGCCGTCAGGTTGAAACGAAGAATGACGCCTGACGAGACGGCCGTACTTTGGGACGTTGACCGCTTCCAGATCTTCGACCCAGGCCACGGCGTGAGGGACTCCGGTATTGATGCGGTGGTAAGTCTGACTAAACCCGTCGACATCGACCAAAGCCGCGCCTTCGGGCCTTCCGATCTTAGGCAGCATGACGCTGACCACATGATCGGCGACCGAGGCCTCCACAATTCCGGCCTTCGTCTTAAAAGTCATTTCGGAAGTCGCGATGGACAAGACAGTCGCCAAATGAGCGGCGCAGCGGCTGGCGTTGCCGCACATATCCGCTTCCGAACCATCAGAGTTGAAAAACCTTACGGCGAAGTCGACTTCGTCGGGGCCTTCGGAGATGAAGACCGCTCCGTCCGCCCCAACTCCAAACTTTTGTCTGCACATGAGTTTGGTGATTTTCGCCAAATCGGCTTCCGGGATGATTAAATTCCAGTTGTCGATTATGACGAAATCATTGCCATGTCCGCTGTACTTATGGAATTTGAACTTTTCCAATTTTTCCATTATAGATTTTGTCCTTTGTTCAAGTTTTAGGATCAAGCCGCAGCGCGAACCTGCGCTGAGATTTTAGAATTTTTCTCCAAGTATATTAGAATATTTCTCCAAGTATGAGATTATCGTAAGTTTCTCTTTGTTTGATGAGCTTAAACGAGTCGCCCTCGACTAAGACTTCAGCCGGCCTGGTGCGAGAGTTGTAGTTGGAACTCATAGTCATGCCGTAAGCTCCGGCGTTGAGCACCGCCAAATATTCGCCCGGCTCGACCGGCGCGAGGGGTCTATCTTTAGCTAAAAAGTCTCCCGACTCGCAGACCGGGCCGACCACGTCCACCGTCAGGGGAGCCTGATTTTTCTCGTTGACCGTCTTGATCTGATGGTAAGAGCCGTAAAGGCAGGGCCGAATCAGATCGTTCATGGCGCCGTCGGTCACGACGAAATGCTTGAAATCCGTGCGCTTATTGTAGAGCACTTTAATCAGAAGCACCGCGGCGCTGCCGGCGACAGACCGTCCCGGCTCGACGATCAAGAACAGATCGTCTATGTCTCCAAGAACATTCAATACGGCCTCTCCATACTCCTTGGCCGTGGGAGGCTTCTCCTGATTGTAGCGTATACCCAAACCGCCGCCGAGGTCAATATAAGTCAAATTTATTCCTTGACTGCGAAGGTCCAAAAACAGGCGCTTGAGCCGCTCGCAGGCGGCCACGAAGGGTGCTACGGAGACGAGTTGGCTGCCAATATGGCAGTCAAGCCCAATCGCTTTGAGGCTGGGAGTGTTTTTAGCGATGCGGTAGAGCTCCATCGCCTCCGCCGCCGGCACTCCGAACTTGCTCTCCTTGAGGCCTGTAGCCACGTAAGGATGAGTCTGCGGGTCCACGTCAGGGTTTACCCTGACGGCTATCTGAGCGACCTTGCCTTTATCGGAAGCAACCTGGGCCAGAAGTGAGAGTTCTTGAGCCGACTCCACGTTAAACATCAATATCCCGGCGTCCAGGGCCTCGGCCATTTCATGGGCCGCTTTGCCCACGCCTGAGTAGACGATTTTTTTAGGGTCGATGCCTGCCTTACGGCAACGATACAATTCGCCGCCCGAGACGATGTCGGCGCCTGCGCCTAAGCCTGCCGCCTTTTTGAGCAAACCGACGTTCGAGGCCACCTTGACCGAGTAGCAGACCAGATGAGCCGCTCCCCGCAAGGCTTGGTCGATATTGATTATATTTTCGGCAAAAATTTCATTGCTGTAGACATAGGTCGGAGTGCCCGCCTCGGCGGCTATTTTATTTAGTTCGACGCCTTCCACATGGAGGACGGAATTTTTATAGTCGATATTTTTATCGTCGAAATTGCTCATCATTGACCTCAACTGTCGGCTTTACAGACCCGGATCTTCAAATACCGGCCTCTCTTCTTCGGCGCTGGGAGGCTCTATCGGTCCGTAGAAAATGCCCCCCTCAGGCGAAGGATAACTCTCATTGGCCTGCGGGCTTGTATCGACCGCCGTCACTCTGTAGCGCACTTCAACGCCCGGCTGAACCGTCTTGTCCAGATAGATGTTTTCCTTAAATAATCCGCCAAGCCTGGCGAAGTTTTTTTCTTGCCCTAACCGCCGGTAAAGGTAGTAGCCCAGCACCGTTTGGTCGTCGGCTCTGCTTTCCCAAGACAGCTGCACGCCGTCCGCGGTCATCGACACGTCTACGTAGCTAGGCGGGGCGGGCGCGATATAGTCTTCGATCGCCACCCTCGCCGGGGTCGTCCAAGGGCCGGGGATGCGAGTATCGTCTTTGACTCTTACCCATCTGGCCCGATAAGCATACTGGCTTCCGTAGCCGACGGAAAGATCCAAGCTGCCCTCTTTGGAAGGATCGAGGGTCGTAAAGGGACCTTCGCCTATTTGCCTTTGGACTTCCACAACCAGATCGCCTTGTGCGGGCGGCCAATTCAATTTGACGGCCAGATCCTCGGGAGTCGCCGTAAAGCCGTGAAGTTCCCCAGGGTGCGGAAGCATCCAGACCGTAGTTTCGCTCCAGGCGTCAGGATGAACGGCGCCTCTCGGAGAAAAGCCGGCCACCCGGTAAACGTGCACTCTCCCTGGTCTTGGCTTCGTCTGCCAGCTGTAAGGTCCAGGCGCCAGGCTCTGACCCGGAGCGGGCGCATCCAAGTAGACGTCCGCAAGTTTTTGAGTCTTGACGGGACACCCCTGACAGAAATCTTCCAAATCGTAATCGGCTCCCCAAATCTCAAAATGATCCAAAGTCTGCACGGGTCTCTCGGCTATGTTGGTCTGAGACGGGGCGAAACTCAGCCAAAGATTGCCGTCGCTGTCGAGGGTCTGGGTAAAGTTTTCCACCTTGGCGGGGAGAGTCACGATTTCGGGATAGGGATGCGTCTTGACGCCGCAGCCTGTCAAAACGACCGGCAAAACGACGGTCAAAAAGACGGGCAAAACGACGGCGGAGATAGCTAAAACGGCTTTTGAAAAAAATGTTGACCGCCTCACAGACAACCATCCTCTTTTTCGCCTTCAATCTCATTAAAGGCTATATCTAACTGACGAGCGACCGCGGCGGGGGCCGTGCCGCCGGGGCTGGTGCAGCGGGCCTCCAACAGATGCTCTAAGGTAAGCTTCGACGATATCGATTCGTCGGCCTCGGGACAGTGCTTTTCAAGGAGCTTTCGAGGCAGATCCTTTAAGGCGACGCCTTTGGAGACGGCCTCGGCCACCAGTTCTCCGACGCGGCGATGAGCCTGCCTAAACGGCGTCCCTTTAACGACCAGGTGGTCGGCCAGATCCGTCGCGGCTACATATGGGTCGTCGGCCGCCTGACGCAGGCGGTCGAAGTTGAAGGTCATCGAAGAGACCAAACTTGTCGCGAGCGGAAGGACGAGGTCAAGAGTTTTGACAGTGTCGAAGAGCGGCTCTTTGTCTTCCTGAAGGTCGCGGTTGTAAGCCAAGGGCAGTCCCTTGACCGTCGTCAAAAGAGCCATTAGATTGCCGAAGGTCCTTCCGGCTTTGCCTCTTATCAACTCCGCCCCATCAGGATTTTTCTTATGAGGCATCATGGAGCTTGTAGTCGTCAAACTGTCGGGAAGAGAGATGAAGCCGAACTCGGAGGTGCACCACAAAACTATTTCTTCAGCCATCCTCGACAGATGCGTCATCAAAATCGCGCCGAAAGAGAGAAACTCCAAAAGGTGATCGCGGCTGGCCACCGCGTCTAAGCTATTGGCTGAGAGTTTATCGAAATTAAGAATCTCGGCCACGATTTGGGGTTCTATGGGAAGTCCGCTCCCGGCGAGAGCGCCGCTGCCCAAAGGCATGACGTTCAAGCGCGGCCTAAGATCGTTTAGTCTCTGCTGGTCGCGCGTGAGCATGTGGTAATAAGCCAAAAGATGGTGCGCAAGCAATACCGGCTGGGCCCTCTGAAGATGAGTGTAGCCCGGCATCGGCGCGTCTTCGACTTGCCTGGCCCGATTTAGTAAAGCCAGTCTAAGCTCTCTTAATTGGGATCCGATCTTCGAGGCCGCATCGAGAAGATAGAGACGCTCATCCAAAGCCACTTGATCGTTTCGGCTCCGAGCGGTATGGAGCTTTCCGCCGCTGGGACCGATCAGATCCGTCAAGGCCTTTTCCAAATTCATGTGAACGTCTTCAAGTTCTTCATCCCACTCGAAAGCGTCATCTTCAATCTGTTCGGCGAGCTTGCCCAAGCCCCGGGAGATCTCCTCAAACTCCTTTGAGGTCAAAAGTCCTCTTTGACTGAGCATCTTCGCGTGAGCCAAACTGCCTGCCAAATCGTAAGCCGCAAGTTTTTTGTCGAAGCCGACCGACACTGAGGCTTTTTGGAGACTTGCGGCGGCTTTGTCGGCTAGAGGGCCTTTGAGAAAATGAGAGCCGGGGCCAGGGTCGGGGCCAGGGCCGACGCCTGAACTGGAAACTGCCTCGGAGGCTGGCTTGGCGGCTGAGTCGGCGGCTAGGATGGCAGCTGGATTGGCGGCTTGGTCGGCGACCGACTTGACGGCTGATCCAGCTACAGCTTTCGACTTTTTAAGGTTTTGCGCGCCGCCGGTTCCGGAGCCGGTTTTCCCAGATCTAATATTCTCAGATCCGGCATCGTCAGTTCCGGTATTCTCAGATCCGGCATCGCCGGATACGGTATTGTCGGATACGGCATTGTCGG
>JAISZP010000225.1 GCA_031269135.1 Deltaproteobacteria bacterium
GCCATGAAATATCAGGCGTAAACACGAGCTGAAAAGCAAAAAATAGAGAAAAATGGTCACAAACAGTCAAACGCTGTGATTTGTAGGCAAGTAGCGCGTCTCTAACGTTTTTTGACGAAGTTGGCGAATCAGGCTTTAGGCGACAGCTTGCCGACCAATGACAACAACTTAAGCTGTAAGAACTTGAGCTGCAATAATGCGCTTTTGAATTTTCGAAAAAATAAGAATTTGAATTTTCTATAGTTTTTCCGCCGCCGAATTTTTAGTTTCGTCTTTACGGTGGAAGAGTCGGCCTTAAGTCGTCGACACAGGGTCGCCGACGGCGAAAGTTTGTTGAGGGCGCGGAAACAAGTCCTGAAAGGCGGCTCACTGCTCCTTTTTGGAAAGTGTAATCTTATCCGCTTCTATGGGCTTGAGTTCCGGATCTGTTTTGTGTTCGACTTGCTCGACTTGCTCGATAGGATCGACGTCCAGAGATTGGGCGTCCGTGAGGGTATCTATTTTTTCTTGGTACGCCAAAGCTTCAGCTTGGTAGCGGGTCGCCTCGGCAGGAGAAGAAAATTCCAAAAAGGCG
This sequence comes from Deltaproteobacteria bacterium, assembly GCA_031269135.1. Taxonomy (GTDB): domain Bacteria; phylum Desulfobacterota; class Desulfarculia; order Adiutricales; family Adiutricaceae; genus JAISZP01. The sequence continues at coordinate 575 of JAISZP010000225.1, forward strand.
CCTTTTTGGTCCTTCCTTTCTTCCCAACCAAAGTATGCCAAAACAGCGCCAAGAGACATGATGGCTAGAGGGAACAGGGCCTTAAACAGCAGCCAAAAATATCCTATCCAGGATATGAACAGGACGAGGCCGCCCAGAATTAAGACGCAACCGATGATGAACAAAAGCGGCATAAAGGCTCCTGAGAGCGGACTAAAGGTTGATGGATCGAGAATTCTTCAACGACATTGGGTGCGAGTCGCTTGACGTTTAATGGAAATGAAGCCAAAAAACAGAAATCGCCAATTTATGAAAAGGAAATTTAAGGGCGTTTGCCGCAATCAGTGCAGAGACCATCTTCCCCGATGATTCCGATGCAGCTCTCATCGGAACAAAGTTGTCTTCCTTTTTTGACCTTCGTTTTAGAGCGTCTTGCGACAAGCTCTATTCCACAGTGAGGACAAAACTTAGCCCATAAAGGGGCAGGTTTTCGACAACTTTCGCAATTGTCTGAAGGTAAGGCGGCTCCGCATTCATCACAGGTCAAATTCATGAATCCCTCTTAAGCAAGCCCACGATCGGTCGTGGGAGAAATTGTTTTGGCCGTAGGCTCAAAGGTTATATGTGAAAGGCGATAGGTCATAGTCATAGACGATAGGCTCTTGAGTCATAGGTCGTAGCGATGCTCGGCAGGGGCCGTTCCGAAAACAAGACCGTCTTTCGGAACAATTGCAGGCCTCTCTGGCGCGGACCCCACTGTCGCAGGCCTCTCGGGCGCATTTGGTTCTTGCCTCGCAATGACAGGCTCAGACAATATGACAGGCTCAGACAATATGCTTTATGACGAAAAAAAATGCAACTGAAAAACCCATTTGCCGCAATAGCGATTAGCCTGCAATAGCCGGGCCGACTTGCCGAACTCGTGAGGCGAAGCCTGCTTTGGGCGGCGGCGGAGCGCTCAACGCCGGTCTAAGGCGAAAGGACGCCAAAAACCGACAAATCGCGCCTTGATATATCCGACTGGAAATATAGAGTCTTACGGCGCAAAAACATGGTATAATGTCGTCCAGCTAATCTTATTAAGCTCAGTTCTAACTTAAGCCCTTGATTGCGCAACTAAACAATATTACAATTTCAATGAAAAAAAATCTAGATGCCTGTTTTGCTTTTGAGATAGAATTTAGGGAAGCGTTTTTGGCCAATTATCGTCTTTGACGCTGGGCATCGTCTTGACCTGTAGTATTTCACCAGCTTTTTCAGCCTCTTGGCGGTGGAAAAGTCCCCTGAATTTAATGGAGTTTTTTTGCCGAAACGAATTCCCATAGATAAAGCTCTGCCGGGACAGATCTTAGCCGAAAAACTTACCCGCCATGATGGGGTGTTGTTGGCGAGCCAAGGCTCTGAAATATCCGAAGGCTTGCTGCGCATGCTCGCTAGAATGAATATCGACTCGGTGGTCGTTGAAGAGCAGGAGTCTAGGACGGCCGAACAAGTCGAAGCTGATTTCAATCTTTTTACCGAGCAGTTGGAACTGCGTTTCATACGGATTGAACCGCAATCGGTTCTTCAGGCTTTAAAAAAGACCATGCTCTATTTAGCCGAAAAAGAAAGAGACGAAACTTTAGCGTTAATAAATAACCCCGCCCCTGACGAGACGACCGAGCACATCTCTCAGGACGGCGCCGAGGAGTCCGAGCAAAAAGCTGATGGCGACCAACCTGCAAATTCAAGATAGAGTTCAAGCCAAAAAGGAAGTCAGGCGGATAAAAAATCTGCCTACCGTCCCCGGCATTGTAGCCAAGATTTCTCGTATGGTTGAAAACCCCGAGACGAGCGCCGCCGAGGTGGGGCGTCTTATCGCCCAAGACCAGGTGCTGTCCGCGAAGGTTTTGCGGATGGCCAACAGCGCCTTCTTCGGCATGTCGAGAAAAATAAGTTCGATATCTCAGGCCCTGGTCATACTGGGTTTTGAGGTCGTCAAAGGCTTGGTGCTGACCAGCAGCGTTTTCGACATGATTCAAAAGAGCATGGCCGGCTTGTGGGAGCACTCGATCGGCTGCGCCGCCGCCTCCGGAGCGGTCGCGACCCTTTTGGGCCGCGACGACGCTGAAGAGATTTTGGTGGCCGGCCTTTTGCACGACTTGGGAAAGGTGGTGCTTGCTCTAAATCTTCCTGAAGAGATGCGGCTAGTCCAGCAGAGGGTCAATAGCGGGCCGATTCTTTTTTACGAAGCTGAAAATCAGCTCTTGGATTTTGATCATAGCGAATTAGGGCAGTGGTTGGCCGAGCATTGGAATCTGCCGGAGAGTTTGGCCGAACCTATGCGGCTGCATCATAGACCGGAAAAAGCGGTGCTTAAGCCTGAATGCACAGCCATTGTCCACATCGCCGACATCATTGTCCGGGCTAAAGGTTTCGGCAACGCCGGAGATCTTTTGGTTCCGCCGGTCTCCAACGCCGCTTGGGAGATGCTGGGTCTGCGAAAGACGGATTTTTTGCCGATTCTGGAGATGTTGGAACCTAAACTCGCTAGTCTTTGCGATCTGACCAGCATCAGTTGACCTTGTTCATGACGGCCCAAAAGCGTTCGTCGCAGCGATGAGACGCTATTTCATCACCTATTTCATCACCTGAGGCTCGGAACGACATCCGCCGGACCTTGGGCGACATCTTGCGAGAGAGCTTGAACCGCTTTAAAATCGTCTTGACGCTCGTCATTGCCCTTGTCGTCGCGGCCCTCGATCTTGGCTCCAAGCGATTGGCCTTAGAGACGTTAAGCCCGGTGGAGAGCTTACGGATAACAGACTTTTTCAACTTGGTTTTGGTCAAAAATCAGGGGGCGGCCTTCAGCATCTTTTCCGCCGATGGGCCTAAGCAGGGCGTGAAAATGGCCCTCTTGGCGCTGGGGGCGATGATTCCGCTTTTTTGGTTCTACAGACAGGCCGCTTCTAAAGATCGCCTTCTTTTAGCGGCCTTGGGATTGATAGTTGGAGGGGCGGCGGGCAATATCCACGATCGCCTTCGTTATAATGGAGTCGTCGACTTTTTGGACTTTCACTGGGGAGATAACCACTGGCCCGCCTTTAACGTCGCCGACATAGGCATCTGCGTCGGCGTGGGTTTGTTGGCCTTGTCGGTGTTCTTCGGCAAGCGACCCGGCGACAGGGCGGAAAACAGGGCTAAAAAACCCGGAAAAACCAATTGAGGGCGTAGTGGTCTTAGTCTTGATAGCTGAATGCAACCAGGCTACGGCCGAATATGTGGCTGCAACCATAGAACCGGCTGGGTACCAGACTAGGTCGACCTCCAGTCTCAGTGAAGCGTTGGCTATATTTCAGGAGAGAAAGCCGGCGTTGACGTTGGTGAACTATTTTCTCGCCGACGGCGACGGGTTGTCGTTTCTGAAAAGCTTGTTTCGCTTGGACCCGGCGGCTCTGGCGGTCATGACCACGGGCTTGGGCAACGAAAAAATAGCTTGCCAGGCTATGCGCCTAGGGGCTTACGACTATATCGTCAAAGGCCGTTCTTACTACCAAGATCTGCCGGGCATAGTAAAAGATCTCATCGACAGGCATGCTAAAACCCTTTATCTGCAGCAGGCGGATCGCCTGAAAGTCAGGCTCGCCGCTCAGTCGGAACTCTCCGGCTGGCTTGACCACAACTTCAGGAATATTTTTTCCGCCATATCAGGCTCGTTGAACCTCATCGACTTTCAAAATCCCCAGCAGTCTCAAGAAAAACGCCGGGAGTACGTCTCCGACGGCTTGAACAGCCTCAAGACGGCCATTAAGCTATTGGAAGATCTAAACCGCATGACCGTAGACAAGTCGGGAGAATCCGAAGGTCGGAGAATACTGATCTCTTCAGTGGTGGACGATGCTTGGCGGGCTGTCAGAACTAGGCTGCTGGAAGCTTCAGGCGAAGAATTTTCGGTGTCTCCCATCGTCTTGGACAATCTTATCTTCATAAACGACACTCGCGATCTGCCTCCCCAGATAATCGCCCATCAAGACTTATTGACTATTTTTGAGGCTCTATTCAAAAATGCCCTGGAAGCCTTGGGTCAGACCCCGGAGCCGAGGGTGGTGGTGGGAGTCAAGCGGCAGGATGAATTTTTGGTCTTTACCGTCTCTGATAATGGCTGCGGTATGGATGAAAAAGTCCAGCGCCATGCGTTCGAGCCGCTTTTCTCAACCAAGGGACAGGTGGGCGTAGGTCTTTCGCTGACGATCGTCATGGCTTTGGTGACCCGCCATCAAGGCGAGGTCAAAGTCGCATCCAGTCAAGGGCGCGGCTCCACGTTCGAGTTTACTTTCAGCACAAATATCGTCTGATGATGCCGCTCGTCGGCGAAGCCCTTTAGGAAAGCGGACTATCCGCCAAAGAGCATAGGCCCAAGAGTTCG
>JAISZP010000243.1 GCA_031269135.1 Deltaproteobacteria bacterium
CACGGCGAAACGCAGACCAAGTCCGCCGAAAGCGAGTTTGCGGCCAATAAATTAAGCGCATCGGACTATTTGATGTGGCTCGAAGCCCAGACCTCTTCGCTGCCTCCTCAGCCGCAGGCGAAATCGCCCGACCAAGCGCATTCCGGCAAACCCGCGCATTCGGGAGCGCCCGCTCAGTCGGGAGCGTCGGCGCAGCTCGCTGAGGAAAGCTCTTTGAGTGCGCCCGCGCCGCCTCTCATGCCCCAAAGCGATAAAGCCGCTGCCGCTGCTGCTGCGGCAGCCGTCGCGGCTTCCAAGATTGCTGCTACTCAGCCTGCAACCAAGCCTGAGACTAAGCCTGCCGCCAAAACTCGCGGCAGAGCCGCTAAAAGCGATTCGATTCTTTCTCCGCCTGAGCGCGATTTCCTCGAAGGTGTTCCCTCCGCCGCCAGCGCTTCGGTCGGCGGCGCTTCGGCGGAAAGTAGGGTCGTTTCCCCAAAAGACGGCGCGGCGATTCAAGAGAACGAAAAAGAGCCAAGCGGACTCTCCGGGGCAGGTACGCTGCAGCTGGGCCGCTCGGAGTGCCTCGCCTTCGCCGTCGGCTCGATAGCCGACGTTTTTGGAAAAGATTTCAAGCTCGTCGATACGTTTCCTTCCAGGGTAAGACTCCCCGATGAGCCTCTGATGTTCGTCGATAGAGTTTTGGAGATTTCAGGCGAGCCTCGGTCTCTTAAACAAGGAAGGATCGTCACTCAGCACGATCTCAAAAGCGGGGAGTGGTGTCTGGAAAATGGGCGGATTATTCCGGGGATGGCTATAGAATCGGGGCAGGCCGATTTGATGCTCTCGGCTTATCTGGGGATAGATTTCGTCACCAAAGGACTTGCCCACTATCGTCTGCTCGACGCCGAGGTCGTCTTCCATGACCATACCCCCAGCCAAGGGCAGACGGCCACTTACGACATCAGCATCAATAATTTCTTCAGCCACGATCAAACGACGATGTTTCGCTTCGAGTTCATCGGAAGCGTGGGCGACAAGCCCATTCTCTCGATGCGCAGAGGCTGCGCGGGATTTTTCACGCCTCAAGCGCTGGCGGCCGGCAAAGGCTTGGCCCGCAAAGCTCCTATTTCAGGCGCCGCTCAAATCCTCCCCGAAGTCTTAGATTTTCCGGGCGCAAGTACGGCGGAGAAGTTGACCGAGCAAGAGCTTTCGCGTCTTAGAAGCGGCGACTGCTCTGTTTTAGGCGAGGCGTTTAAGGATAGATTCGAAAAACCCCTCCTTCTTCCCGGAGGAAAATTGACTCTTTTCGATAGAGTGCCGCAAATCCAGTATTCCGGCGGTTCATTCGGAGGCGGGTTCGTCCGCTCGGAAGCCGATATAGATCCTCAGGCTTGGTTTTTGACCTCTCATTTTGTGGGCGATGAGGTGATGCCGGGTACGCTGATGTATGACGGCTGCCTTCAGACGTTGAGGGTCTTTTTGCTTTCGATGGGCTGGATAGGCTGCGGCGAAAGCTCGTCTTGGCAACCGACGCTGGGACTTGCTCAAAAAATTAAGTGCCGCGGGCAGGTCACTCCGAAGACCAAAAAAGTCGCTTATGAAATTCATTTGAAAAAAATGGATCTGACTGAAAATTCCGAGCCCTATGCGGTGGCGGAAGCCATCATGTTCTCCGACGGTCGCCCGATTGTGGAAGTCAATAATCTTTCTTTATGTTTAGCTGGAACAACGGCTGCGGACTTGGCGAAATCATGGACGCAGAAACCTGCTGGAGGTTCGCCTGCTCGAAGTTCGCCTGCTAGAGGCAGGCCCAGGACTTCATCGAAGGAGAGCGCCGAGACCGAAAAAACCGTGAAAGCGAGTTCGAAAAAAAGCGTTCAGCAAGCGGCGGAGACGGGCAAGTCGCCGGTAAGCGTGAGACGCCAAATAAAAGCGGTCGAATTTTACGATAAAGCCGCTCTCACTGAAATATCCAGCGGACTATTGTCTAAGGCTTTCGGACCTCTGTACGCCCGTTTCGACGACGGCTCTTTCGTCGCCAGACTGCCCCAGGCCCCCTATGATTTCATCGACGAGGCGACGGTCAAAAAAGGGCGCTTGGGTCAGGTGGCCATCGGCGCCCAGGTGGAAGCGACCTATAATTTGAGCCGCGACAACGAGCAAAGGCTGGCTTTTCTTTTTCAGTCCGTCAAGTCGTCCCTGGATTCCCGCCAAGGCGCTCTTCCTTATGCGGCCTTAAACGAGATAGCCCTTCAGCCCTGCGGTTTTTTGGCGGCCTACATGGGCTCGGCCCTTTCCTTCAACGTTCCTATGCACTTCCGAAATCTGGGAGGAGAAGCCGTAGTCAGAGGCGATATTTCTCCTCTGGAAGGACCGATCGCCACCAAAGCGACTCTGACTAAAGCCAGCGTCTTGGGAACAATGGCCATACAGCATTATCAGTTCACCTGCTCACACCAGGGCAAGGTCGTCTACGAAGGTCAAACTCATTTCGGATTTCACGATATAGAGAGCTTGACCAGCCCTGACGGTCTGAAAGGTCAGACAGGCTTGAAAAAGGCCTTGATCGCCAACATGTCCGCAGCCTCTCCCATAGCTTACCCTCAAGGACCTGCTTGGCCCGTCGGACAGTGGCGGATGTTGGATTCCATCTGCCGCGACCCTAAAAAAGAGGGCCGTATGTGGGGTATGGTGAAAGTCGATCCCAAAGCTTGGTTCTTTACCGCTCACTTCCCCAACGACCCTGTCTGGCCAGGCTCTCTTGGCTTAGAGGCTTTTCTGCAGGTCGCCAAAGTTTTGGCCGCCGCCATTTTTTTCGCGGACGTCCCGCTGGAAGATCTTGACGTCAAATGGACGACCCCCGTCAAGGAGACGAACCACCGCTGGTTATATCGCGGTCAGATAACCCCTCGAAATTCCGACGTGACGTTTGGAATAAAGATCTCTTGGAGCGACGCCTATAAAAAGATTCTATCTTTTAGGGGCTTGATGTGGGTGGATGGTCTGGTGGTTTATCAAATAGAGGATCTTACGGTGCAGTGTGGATGAAGAAAGAAAAAACGAGATTATAAGGGACTGCTTGGCGGCCATAGAGTATATAGGCTCTCTGGGCCTTTCGGAACTTTTTTCTCAGTTTGGCTCTAGTCCGCCGAAAAAACCGCCGACAGCCGTCAAATCTCGCGATCAGGGCGCAGGCCTTCATGAAAGTAATTTCGGCGCGAATATTCGCCAAGGCAGGCAATCGCAATCTCAGCATTCACAAACCCAGCAATCATACGGCCAGCAGTCGAAAGCTCAGCAATCGCGCACCCAGCACTCGCAATCTCAGCAATCATACGCCCAGCAGGCATATCCCCATCAGGCTCACGCCAATCAGACCCAAGCCAGTCACACCCAGCCCAACCAGACTTTTGCCGACCAGGCTTATGGCGACCAGGTTCATTCTACACAAGGACAGGACCGCCGACTTGCCTCGCCACAATCAAATGCTTCTTTTTCGGCTGATTACTCGGCCCAGCGGCATCAGCGCTCAGGCGCCGCTTCTTACGGCGGCTCGAAAGTAAAAGAGGGCGGCGGTTTAAGTTCTCCGTTTTTCCAAGCCAAAGACATAACCGAGTTCAACCAAGCCGTAAAAGAATGCAAGAATTGTTTTTTGGGGAAAAGCGGGGCTGTGCCTGTTATTGGTCGGGGACCGTTGGAGCCGGCCGTCATGATTGTGGTCGAGCCGCCGAAAATCAGCGACCCGGTCGTCGACGGAGTTCCCAGCGGTCAGGCTTTGGCCCTTTTATATAAAATAATATCCAACGGCTTAAAATTAAAACCTCAGGACTGCTATATCACCTCCATAGTCAAATGCCAGGTGGAAGACCCCTTAAATTACGATATCCAAGCTTCCAAGCATTGCGCCAACATTGCTTTCAAAGAAATAGCCTTAGTCAAGCCTAAGTCTCTCTTAGTGCTGGGAATAGGCGCCTGCCAAGCGATCTGCAAAAAAGAAGACGTCATGTACCGCTTAAGAAGATTGAAGACCACCTTGGAGCCTTCCAACATACCTTTTAGAATGACTTTGGGACTGTCGGACATGCTGGAAGAGCCGCAATTGAAGCACGACGTCTGGCAAGACCTCAAATCCTTCATAAAAGAAATTTTCCATAAATAGCGGCATTTCGCGAGGAAAAC
>JAISZP010000287.1 GCA_031269135.1 Deltaproteobacteria bacterium
CCATAAAATCCATCTTGGCGCAGAGATTGTAGTGGCCGCTTTGGCAAGAGAAACACTCTCCGCAAGGCACGCCCGGCTCCAAAGTCACTTTGTCGCCGACCGAAAAGCCGCCGACCTTCTCTCCCAGCGCCACCACTTCGCCGGCTGACTCATGGCCTAAAACCATGGGTTTGTCGACCACCCAGTTTCCAAGACGACCATCTTGGAGAAAATGCATATCGCTTCCGCAGATGCCTACATGTTCCACTTTGACTAGGACCTCGTCAGCCTTAGGAGTCGGAATCGGGCGCTCCTCCATCCTGTGGTCGCGAGGGCCATGCATTACGACCGCTTTCATCATTTCAGCCATTGAAAACCTCCTTTAGCCGAGACAAGCGAAGAAAACGCCGACTAAAATCATTCGGTCTCGCCTCGGCGGCCGAAAAGGAGAGCTTTTCGACCGCCGCAAGCGAGATCGCGATGAATCTTACTTATAGATGGTGTCTAAAAGCGTATCGACGTTATCTTTGGTGATCAATTCCATTTTGATGAAGTTGAGGCGCTCGGCCGGGGGATTGCCGGTGGCGACTTGATAGGCTACCCGGACGCCCAGGCGACCTTCAAGGACCGCGTCTTGGAAGACTGTGGCGTCAAGACGGCCATCTTTGATGGCCTGACAGGCGTCTTTGATGGCGTCGACGGAACCTACCGGGATTCTGATGCCTTTGGCTTCCAGGGCCTGAATGGCGCCGAGAGCCATTTCATCGTTATGAGCGATGACGCCTTCAATCTGATCTGGATAGGTCTGCAGCCAGTTTTCCATGGTGTTTAGAGCTTGCTCGCGATTCCAGTTGGCGGGCTTTTGAACCAAGATTTTGACGTCAGGGTATTTGTTCAAAACGTTCATGTTGCCTTCGAGTCTCTGGAGCTGGGCGGAGGTGCCGATGGGGCCTTCCAATATGACCACGTTTCCCTTGCCGCCGAGCGCGTCCACAACGTACTGGGCTTCAAGTTCTCCGGCTTCGACGTCATTGGGACCGGCATAGTAATAGGGCTTGTCGGTGTTCATGAGCATGTTGACGCCGGTTAGAGGGATGCCGGCGTTTTCGGCCATGTCCAGAGCCGGGACGATGGCGTCCGCGTCCACCGCGGCCACCAAAACGACATCGACTTTATTGGTCAGCAGGTTTTCGACTTGGTTGAGCTGAACGGAGGCGTCGTTGCCGGCGTCCAAGATCGATAGTTCAACGCCTAATTCCTCGGCTTCGGCTTTCATTCCCTCGACCATCAGGGTGATGAACTCCGACATGTAATATACGGTGCTGCCGATAGTGATTTTTTTCGCTTCTTGATCTTGAGCCTGAGCCTGAGCGGCTGGAACGGCTAAAGCCAAAGTCAACAAAAGGGCCAAAAACAGTTTTTTCATGATGTTCTCCAAAAGAAATTGCGACTGCAATCGCAGAGAAAATTGTACGCCGGCGGTTTCGCCGCGCGTGAAGCTGACTAGAATATCGCCTCTCAAGAGAGCGACAGGTTTGAACCCTAGGTTTGAACTTTAGGTTTGAACCTTACGGCGCTCGAAAAGAGGCTTCCAAGTCGTTTAAGAGCGGTGAGGTTTAAGCTACCGCAGGATAAAGTCGTTTAAGAGCGGCGACGTTAAAATTGCCGCAGAATGAAGTCGTTTAAGAGCGGCGACGTTAAAACCGCCGCAGGATAAAAAGGTGTTTTACGTGGCTAATTTATGATTTTTTCCGATAGAGCCGTCGACGGGCAGCTCTTTAAACGATCGACCGACGCAGTCGACGGTCGGAAATCCAAAGAGTCGTTTTCGGTGACGCGCTCAGAAAAACCCTGTTGCCGTTACGAGGGTTCTGACGGCGTCTCCGCGCCCGGTCGCCGAGATCTTAGGCGTTCGCCCTAAGGCTAGCCGTCTCGGAACCCCTTGTCCCATCAAGGTCTAAGGGTTTTGCTCTGCTGCGGACACTCTTGTTTTCCTCCCAGGATTCTCTCCATGACTAAGCCAAATTTTTTAAGTAAAAAAGTGACTATATTACGATACGGCATTATGCGTTTTTTTTAGGTTCGTTTCGGCGATCGGCTCATGGGTCGCTAAGAGTTGCGCTTGTAATCCATCAACACGGCGCCCAATATGATGACGCCTTTCACTATTTGCTGGTAAAAGCTGGTGATCTCCATCAAGTCCAGGCCATTGTTGACCACTCCCAAAAGCAAGGCGCCCACTAAAGTTCCCCAGAGTCTGCCTCTGCCGCCGGCTAAGGATGTTCCGCCGATGACGGTGGCGGCGATGGCGTCCAACTCGTAGGACTGACCCGCCTGAGGCAGTCCCGCTGAAACCCTGGCCGTCAAGATGACGGCCGCCAGGCCGCATAAGGCCCCGCTGAAGGCGTAAGCGAAAAGCTTGACCTTTTTGGCGTTGATTCCGGAAACGATGGCGGCGTTTTCATTGCCGCCGACGGCATATAAGTAGCGGCCAATTCGAAAATACCGCAGCAGCATGTAACCCAAAAGAAACGTCAGAAGAAATATGATGACCGGTATGGGGACAATCCATAGGTTTCCCTTGCCCAGAAAAAGAAAATCGGCAGGCAAAGGCGAAATCGGGCGACCTTTGGAGATGACGTAGGTAAGACCTCTGGCGGCGGTCATCATGGCCAAGGTGACTACAAAGGGAGCGGCTCGGCAGTAGGCTACGAAATAACCGTTTAAGCTGCCCATAATCAAGCCGACGAACAGAGATATGGGAAAGACGGCTAAGATCGCCATCTGTTGGTCTCTCAACAGCAAGGCGGTCACGACCCCGCTTAAGGCCACCAAAGAACCCACCGATAAATCTATGCCGCCCGTCAAGATCACCACCGTCATGCCTATGGCCAATATGCCGTTGATGGAAACCTGACGGGTGATGTTGATGATGTTTTCCTGAGTGAGAAATCTATTGGTGTATATGCTTAAAACTACGCATATGAGCAGCAGGATGATTAAGATATTATATTTAAGAAGAAATTGCTTCCATGAAAAAGGAACTTTGCCGTCTTCTATTGCAGATGCGGCGACAACGGGACGACTCATGTTCTCCCTCCCAGTTCAGCTTGACTGGCGTCTTTTAAAGTTTGCGCTTGCGGAGCGAGCAGTTCCGGCGACGATTTGTCGGCCATGCCGGTGGCGTGGAGAAGCAACCCCTCCTGGGTGGCGTCCGAGCGCTCGACTATCGCTACGGCTGAACCTTGGCGCATCACCATGATGCGATCGCACATGCCCAGAATTTCCTTCATTTCTGAAGATATCATCACTATCGCCACGCCTCGGGCGGCCATATCAACCACAAGCTTGTAAATCTCGCTTTTAGCCCCGACGTCGATTCCTCTGGTAGGTTCATCAAAGATCATGACGGACGGCTCGGTGGCCATCCACTTGGCTAAGATGACTTTTTGCTGGTTTCCGCCGGAGAGGTTCATCACCAACGTCTGATGGCTGGGGGCTTTTATGCGAAGAGACTCCATGAATGAGGTGGAAACTTTGGCTGTTTGTTTGACTTTCAAAAGGCCGAACGCGGTTGAGAGTTGCGGCAGGGAAGGGAGGGCTATGTTGTCTAGAATGTTCATCGGCAGGATCAGACCGGAGAGCTTTCGATCCTCGGTGACCAGTCCCATGCGCTTTTTGATTGAAGATTTGGGGTTATAGCGTTCAATAGGGGCGCCATCGACCAAAACCCGGCCCGAATCCGGAGGATGCACTCCAAAGATGCTTTCGACGACTTCCGTTCTTCCGGCGCCGATAAGCCCGGCTAAGCCGAATATTTCTCCGGCTTTGACCTCAAAAGAGACGTTTTCGAAATAGCCTTTTCTGGAGAGATTTTCGACCTTCAGACGAACTTGACCGACCTGACAGGTCTTTTCTGGAAACATCTCGTTGAGATCTCTGGCCACCATCAGGCGTATCAGCTCAAGCTCGTTGATGGAGTCGGTGTCGTAGGTGCCGATGTAGCGGCCGTCTCTGAAAACCGTTATCTCATCCGAGATGGCGAAGATCTCGTCCATCTTATGGGTGATGTAGATCACGCACTTGTTTTCGCTTTTTAGAAGTCTGATGATCTCGAAGAGTCGGTCGACTTCTTTGGTGGTGATGGCGGAAGTGGGTTCATCCATTATTATGATGTTGGCGTTGTAAGAGACGGCTTTGGCGATCTCCACCATTTGCATTTGGCTGACCGTAAGCTCTCTCATGTACTTGCCGGGGTTGATGTCCACCCCAATGTAATCCAAAAGCTTAGTGGCCTCTCTATTCATCTTTCGATAATCGATGAATCTGGCGGGGCCGATGAACTCGCGCCCTAAAAACAGGTTCTCGGCTATGGTCATCTCCAAGACGGGGTTCAACTCCTGATGGATCATGGCGATGCCGTACTCCATGGCCCGGCGTGGAGCATCGATGACGATCTTTTGGCCTGAAAGGGTGATGGTCCCTTCATCCGGGGTGTGAAGACCCGCCAGCACCTTCATGAGGGTGGATTTGCCTGCGCCGTTTTCTCCCATCAGCGCGTGAACCTTTCCGGGATAAAGCCGAAAGTCGACATTGTCCAGAGCCAAAACGCCCGGAAAGCGCTTGCAGATTCCTTTCATTTCCAAAATTGGTGCGGTTTTGGAAGGAGCGGGGCTGAGTCGTTTATCGTCGGTCACTTGTCCCTCCGATCATTTGAAGTTGACTTCTTCAAGTCGTCTGATTTCTTCAAGTTTTGAATCAGACGGACCGCTTTGGTATTCCAACCTCAACCACTCGTCCAATAATTTTATGGCCAGCTGCGGCGCGACGACTCTGGCGCCTAAGGTGACGACGTTGGCGTTGTTGCTTAGGGCTGAGCGTTCTGCGGAAAAAATGTCGTGAATGGTCGCGGCGTAAATGCCTTTGAATTTATTGGCGGCGATGGCCATTCCTATGCCGGTGCCGCATAGAAGTATGCCTCGGGCGGCGTATCCGCCGTCGATGATCTTTCGGCACACGTCGGCGGCGATCGAGGGGTACGCCGGGGATTCGGAGCGACAACAGACTCCTAAGTCTGTGATTTGATAATTATTGATATGATGATTATTTGAAGAAAGATGCTTAATGACGGCGTTTTTCAAGTCGAAGGCAGCGTAGTCGCTTCCTATATATATTGGTTTAACCATATTTCCTCTAGTATCGACATTGGAGACGATTTAGTTTAAAGAGCTTTTGATTCTTTAAGT
>JAISZP010000338.1 GCA_031269135.1 Deltaproteobacteria bacterium
TCCCAGCTTAAGATCCGTAACGCTGCCGGTCACCTTTATCCGGTTGGCCGACCCGCCCTCGGTGGCGGTCAGCACTAATCTTTGGTATAGCACCCCGCCTTCGGTTTTGACGTCTTTAACTTCAGCCTTCAGGGCTATTGTCGGGGGATCCCCTGTAGCAGCCACCACTGTGTTTATCTCGTTAGCTATGTCTGATAAAGTCATGCCTGAGACATTTACGGCAATGGAATTGGACGCCGAACTTCCTACCTGGATATTTAAGGTTTCGCTGGCGACGCCGAATGTTTTGGTGGAATCATAGCTTCTGGAGGCGTATTTTTCCGCGATATTGCTGCCGACCACCACGTCGTAATTGCCCAGAGAGGCGGTGGAGGTATTAACGACCGTCATCACGCTTTCATTGCTGATAGTTGACTTGCGGCTCAGTAATTCGCTTCTGGTATCCTTATCTTGAGCGTCAAGCTTTAAGCTGACCAAACGGGTGTTAAGATCGCTGATGGCCTGAATTTTGGCCTGCCACTCCGCCTTCCAGGTCTCCTGCCTTGTGATGGTGCGGCTCTCGATGGCGACTAACTTATCGACAACAGAAGCAAAGTCGGTCCCAGAGGCCAAACCGGTCCATTTTATGCTGCCTGATATGACGCCTGTAGTGCTGGCCATATTAAACTCCGCTGGTTAATGCCCCTTTAAAGGGGTTCATTTTACTTATCGGCAATAAAAGAAAAAACGTAAAATCGCCATAAAAGCTTGGCTTTAATGCCCTCCAGCAAGGACATCAAGCAAAAATCTCAAACAAGGCTCTCAAGCAATAATTTCAAGCAAGACTCTCAAGCAAGAGGCCCTTAGGCCGCATTTTTAATGCCGCCCACACCACTGTCTAAAAAGTCTTGCAAACCAAAAAGTCTTTCAAACCCAGGCTTTACAAACGCCGGGCCTTTCACACTCAAGGCCGCAACCCCCCGAGCTTATCGACAAGGGCCGCGACGCAAGACCAAATGGAATCTCGTCATATAAGAATAGAATCTGGCCGCCCCTAAAGCCGTTAGGCTTAGGGGCGTATCTTTTCCTATTCCTTACCAAGCTATCGGAGAATTATCCATCAAGCCAGGCAGGATATCTGAATTGAGATCCAACGTAAGCCCATTTTCGCCTTCGCTGATGGAGGGCGCCTGGTGTTGATTCTCTTTAGCTTCCTTAGCCGCTATGCGATCAAGTATGCTTTTCGCGACCGGGTTGTTGGGATCAAGCTCATTAGCCTTCAAGGCCGCTTCCTTGGCCAAATAGTCTTCCCCCAGATTAAAGTGAATGGAGGCGAGTCTGCCCAAGGCGCCGCTATGATTTTCATTGTGCAGAACAAACGTCTTTAGGGGTTCGACCATCTCCCGCCATTTACCTAAGCCCGCTCCGGTGAAGTAGAACGGCTCGACGTTAAGCTCGTCCTTGGGGCCTTTTTCAAAGGCTTTCAATAAACAGTCGAAGGCTAAAGGCAAATTTTTCCGCTTGCGGCACAGAGTCGCGAGCAGCCGGTGGGTAGCCGGGTCGTTTAAGCCTGCCGGTTGAGGGAGGCGCAGGAGAGCTTGTTCGGCTCGGTCGAGTTGGCCTGCGGCCAAATAAGTCTTGGCGAAGCCTAAAAAGGGCTTATGACTGTCGCTTTTGAGCTTGGAAGCCATGTGGAAGTGACGAGCCGCTTGGTCGAAGGCGCCGATTTCCAGAAAAGCCTCGCCCATGGACATAAGAAGGATGAAGCTATTGAGTTCTTTGCCGAGTTTAAATGGAAAGCAGTCGGCTTCCAGATCCTCGGCCTTTAAATTAAGAGATTCCAAGGCGCTATTTCCCGCTTCGATGACTTCGCTATAGCGTTTCTGAGCCCATCGCAATTGGGCCAACCTAAAGTAGTTGTCGGTGGTGTAGCCCCGCTCTATCAAGCCGTAGAGTTCCTTCTCCGCCCTCTCGTAATCGCCGCGGGCCAGGCACAACGGAAAAAGGTCGTTAATCAAAAACTGGATGTGAGGAAAACCTTGCTTTTCGGAAAGAATCTTCTCCAACAGGTCGAAAGCCTTGTTATGTTCGTTGGCCTTGGCGAGCTTTTGGCACTCGCCGTACATGATGTCGAACTTGAAGCCCTTAGGCGGAACCAGCGTTATCGAAGGAACGTTTATGACTTTATTGCCGCGAGGCTTGGTGTTTTTCAAAAAGTACTCGCGATAAATCAGACACTCGAAGACTGTCTTCTCTTTTTCCTCTCCCTCGACAGCCCAGCGGATGCTCTGCATCTCCGAATTGCCCTTTAAGATTTCCAGGGTGGAGAACAGACGCCGAGGGGCCTTGACGGCTTGAAGGGCCGGAGTGACTAAAAAGAGAAATTTGGCCCTGGATTCTTTGGCCGCTTTCCTAAAAGCTATGACCGGCGGAAGTTTTTGAGGAATATGCACTATCTCGATGTTTTTGAGATCCCTGAGTTCCTTGAGGCTGTCCCAAGCCTGACTCTCCGAGAGGCCGGCGCCGTTGCCGATGAGCTTAATCCTCATGGGGTGGTCGAAGTTGTCGATAATCTCTTTGATATGGGTATTGAGCTTGTCGCCCCAGCGATCGACCAGATACAACAAATCCAGCGTTTCCACCTTCGCCCAGGGAGCGGCCGGGAGATTGCAGCGGATCCGGCGCAGGTTGTGCTTATAGCTCTCCTGATTGCGTCTCTCGCGCACGGAAATGCGGTCTGATTTGAAGACCGCCATATGATACTCGCCAGTCGGCACTTCAACGTGGATGAAGTCGTAAATGAAGGCCAAGCGACGATTAAGCGACCACTCTATCAAGACCTTCACCTCTTCGTCGAACCCGCCGACTCTGAGGGCCGCTTCTCTTCGGTGCATCAAGCTTACGTGCAGGACGTGATTGTAGTGGAACATGAATTCCCTGTTGAAGTCCCTTGAAACCAGCATCTGCTTGTCTAAGATGTGCCTGCGTCCGGTTTTGGCGTCTGAGACCGAGGAGACGGCGTAGAGGTCCGAGTAAGCCAACCCGGCCTCGGGATTTTCGTCCAAAGCCTTTGAGAGAACCTCGAAATGATTCGGGTAGAAAGTGTCGTCGTCGCCTAGGTAGCAAATATAGTCGCCCTTGGCCATCTTAAGGCCTTGATTGAAGCGGATGGCCGCACCCTTATTGGCGGTGTCCGGAACATAAATAATGCGTGGGTCGGCAAATTTTTCCACTACGTGCCCAACGTCCACGCCGCCGTCGTTTAAGACGATTAGTTCCCAGTCCCCCATGGTCTGGGCGGTGATGGAGCTGATGGATTCCGCCAAGTACTGCGGACGGTTGAAAGTGGATATGAGAGCTGTGACCTTAGGATGATCGAGAGCGGCCATTGTCTATACCTCAATAATTGCGTAGTGTTGAAAGCCTTCTAAACCTAAGCCTGTGCGGCAGTTTAACCTGAAAACCATTAAAGCAATTATTATGCCAGCAAAAAAAGCCTAGCAGCTCCGATTGGCGCTGGTTAGGCCTTTGCAATCGCCGCTCCAAAAACTTCCGAACTCCGACCGACTTTCTCGCAGACTGATTTTCTCTCTGCCGATTTTTTCTCTGATTAACTTTCTCTCCGACTGATTTTCTCGCAGACTAACCTTCTCTCTGCTGATTCTTCTCTCTGCCGACTATTATTGCAATGACCGAATCGTCTCCTTTGAATCAATCCATAGATTTTCTTTAAGACGTTATTCCGACTTAAGGCGGCTCTCATAAGCCTCTCTTTAGATCCGCTTGACGACGCTTCCATCAAGCGAGAAGCCGCCTGAACACTCTACGATAAGGCCTCTGATGCAATAGCCTCCAGGGCGAGTTTCGTCATCGCGGCAAGGCTCCGTCCGAACCGCGTTCCGCTGCGGCTGCAAAAACCGTTCGCTGAACATCAGACAATCTCTTGCAAGAACAATACCTCAATACAGGTTGCCTGCCTTCGCCTTTTCCGTGTATACTCAAAATAAATGAAAGATGACTTTCTGATTTTCAAGAGAGAATCTCAGAGAGTTCCCTCTGCGACAAGTTTGCCCAGAGCGGCAGTAGAGTAGAAGCAGCAGTAGATTTGAAGTCGATTAGAAGCGGCAGAGTCGGTAGATTAGCGGCAGCCGAATCAATCGGCGAAGAAGCTCATCGGGTCTATAATCACCGACGACCTTCTATTGTTTGTCTTTATGAGGCGATGGCGCCGTAGGCGATATAGAGATTGCGCATAATGGAAAAACAAGCGCTTTTTGCGACGAAGGCGTCAGTAAAGAGGTCAAACCCATGGAGGAAGATACATCCAACTCTTGCCTCGCGTTCGAACCATACGCTTTAGCGCTTCCCTCAAACATCGACGTCTTTTCAAGTCTCAACAATGACAGTTTGGCCGTCTTTAAGGACGATGAGGCAGTTCTGGAGCAAGTCAAGCAAGTATTGCGCAATATTTATCTTGGCTTACAAGCCGCCGACAAACTCCGACCGATCCGCACTCGCCTCTCTCGCTTATGTCTTGTCCGGCTAGAGGACGAGGCTGCATTGTTGGAATGGAACTTCCAAGATTTCCGCGTTGGATTCAGTTTGGAACCGGATAAAACTCAAAGCTGTTACTATATCGTTTCGCAAGATAAAAGCGTCGGTTCATTTTTTACATATTCCCAGCGGCTCGGCGCAGACAACATGGCGGGACCAGTGGAAACATTAGTGAAATATGTTTTGGCGAATGCTGAATGAGCTGTCGTTCGGCGTTTATTCGAGACGTTTATTCGAGGAATTTCAAATCACGGATATGGCGATGACGGAAGGCGAGCTTAGGCGGCGCTGATTGAGTTGAAGCCTGATTTCTCAAAACGTTCGGTTATTGGACGATTTGCCGGCAAACCGGTAAACCGTCGCCTTTCAAAGGGGCAAGCCAAAGGCTGCGTAATTGTGGACAATCTTTTCGCTCGCAAGTATAATTAAGCAGCACTTGATGAAAACTTTCGCCGAAAACTTTCACAGGCCATGGCGAAAAAACTCGAGACAAGCCGATTTCCAGAAGAGCCAATTTCCCCAAAAGCGAATTTCCGGAAGAACAAAAGTCTCGAAAAGCAAAAGGCGCGAAGAGCAAAAGTACCGGCGATCAAAATCCAGGACGATAAAATCCAAGAAGAGCAAATTCAAGACGAGCAAATCCAAGAAGAGCAAATCCAGGACGATCAAAATCCAATTTGCGCCAAAAAGCCAAAAAGCCGCCAAACAAAAAGCCGCCGAGACAGGCTGAATTTTGGCCTTAAATTTGCTAAAATCTCTTTAGGAAAAACCGGATGAGGTTTTAGCCTTTAAAGCGCCCCAAACGCTTGTCGACAGCCGACAATCTCAAAGACGACTTTTGCTGTTGGGTTTAGCTGCAGCTTTTTTTAAAAAAATTCGAAAAACCTGCTCTTTTTATTAAAGTCTTTTTGGCGGCTGGCCGATAAATAAACTAGGTAGGGGGCACAGTGGCCGATAGAGCATGGCAAATAGGGCAACTAGTGCGAACCCTAGGGTCGCAATTGAAGGACACCTTCTACGGGGCTTTAGGATTAGCCGCTCACGATTTGCCGCCGGTAAAATCGCATCGAGCCATGATAGTCGAGAAGGTCTCCCGCAATGCGGTGGCGGAGCTGGTGAACCAAGCCCGCAATCATCCCCAAAAGGGAGATTTGGCTTCCGCCAACCCGGCCTACGTCGCCTTGGCTGAATTAGCTCAAAACTATGCCATGCGAGGGCTGGCCTTGGGGCTTAGAAACGAGACCGGGGAGATTAGCTTTCTTGATCTTGATTTAGACCAAAACTTAGCCCGTCAGACGGGCGGAGCTTTTTTGGATAGAGCCACCAACAAACTGCTGTGGCGGCAACTAAAAAAACTTTCCACCTTGAAGATTGATCGAAACATGCTGGGGCCCAGAAAGCCCATCATATCGCCGGACCAGCTGCCCGATGAGCCCTTTGACGACGATCTAAGAACCACTCCTTAAATCAAAAGGAGAGAGTTCTTTCACCACAAGACCTAAAAGCTTCAATGCTGCGATTTTTAGGTCCAGAGGCTATAAGCCATGAAAATTGATGCCAACAACAACCCGCAATTGAAAATCAAAAAGCCGGAGATTCAGCCGTCCGACAAAGGGTCCGGCAAGGAATCCGTCACATCCTCAGCGACGACGGTCGCAAGCGGAGATAAGGTCAATCTCTCGGATCGCTCCCGTTTGATCGCTAAGGCTAGTGAACTTGCAAACCTTGCGCCCGACATCCGCTCGGAAAAAGTCGCTGAACTCACCGCTCGCATTGCCGCCAACAACTACAATGTGAGTTCGGAAACCATCGCCGACTCGATTCTTAAAAATACGTTTAAGGGTTTGTTCTGAAAAAAATATAGCAAATTTCCATTCACCCTCTTGGCCTGGCCACAGAGGCTAAGAGAGTGCGTCAATTTTACGCTAAAGGCCCTCCCTCAGGAGGGCTTTGCGCTTAAGGAACTTATCTGCTGAGGTGCCGTCATGTCAAGCAAGCCAATACAACATCCTTTGTCGGATCGCTTGGAGTGCTTAGGTCACTATAATAAAAACGACCCCATCTGCGCAGCGGGATGCTCGTTAGCCTTGATTTGCGCGGTAGCCAGAAACGAAAGCTTAGACGATCAGGCTTTAGAAGATACTCATCCTTTACCTTCCCGCCCCCAACCAACCCGCTATTAGCAGGAGTCCAACCACCGCCAGACAAGCCGCTACAAGACAAGCACTACAAGAAAAGCCTCTACCAGACAAGCCGCTACCGACAAGCCGCCGCTGGACTCTAACCACTGCCGGAAGCAGCCGTTACTGGACTCTAACCACTGTCGGCGACAGCCGCCGCTAAAAATAGGCGCTACTAAAAAAGGCGCTGATAGAACCGCCATATACTGGTCAGCACCCTTCCTCGCCCTTGCCGATTTCTCAAAGCTGATGGAAAAATATTTATAAAAGAATTTACTCAATCTCGAGCTGGGTTTTCATCTCCCGTGTCTTTTCCTTCTTCTTTTCCACTGGAAAAACATTACATCCATGATTCTTTCATATCAACTTTCAAGAAATGTTTAAAAAAGTTACTATCATACGATAAAATTTTAAAATTACGCCAAACTCCGTTCGGAAGCCAAAGTGAAAACTATCCTTTAAAGTACTTGCCTTTACTGTGGTTTTTGGGTAAATTCTTATTGATGGCAACTTTTTCCTCATATATAAGAAACGGGTTTATTTACCTACCCGCTCTTTTTTTAGCTCTGTCCCTTTTATCTGGAGGTTGCTCCTATTTTAAGGGGGACGTGGCCAGGGAGGAGTTCGACTCGCTGTCAGGCAGAGTAGATAAACTTGAAACTACGGTCTATGCCCAGTCCGGCGCCTTGAGCTACAGCGCTTCGACGAACAACTTCCAAGGAGCGCCCGGCTTTCGGCAAGCCCAATCTAATAGTCTTTCTCCAGGCACTCTTTCTCCTACTACAGTTTCACCTGCTGCAGCCTCCCCAAAACCTACGGCATCTGAAAGGACTCGCTACAACCAAGCCAGGGCGCTGCTTAAAGCGAAAAAATACCCCCAAGCCGCCAACGCTTTCAGCCAGATGCTGACCGACTTTCCCCAAGGCGCCTTAGCTCCCAACGCCCGTTACTGGTTAGGCGAATGCCACTATGCGGTCGGCGATTGGCAGGGAGCTTACGCCGAATTTCGCCAAGGCTATTTAGACTATCCAAATTCCAACAAAGCCCCTGATTATTTATTGAAGATGTCCTACTGTCTGAGCCTCTTAGGCAACGGTCCGGCCGCGATGGAAAGCCTCAGACAACTATTGGCTTCCTATCCAGACTCCGACAGCGCTAAACTAGTCAAGAGCGGAAGAACTCGTTTCCCTGCGCCTTAAATTTATTCCGCAAAAAAATATCGGAAGATTGCCGTACCCAGGCGACCTTTATCGCTTCTTGGCGGCTGACGCCCTGGAAACAGTTTTCCGGTCGCCTCTTTTTTTTGGCTCCTGTATTGCATCTTGTTCTGATTGATATGTCCTGCCTGATATGTTTTGTTTGATCTGTTTCGCCTGATATGTTTTGATTGATCTGCTCCGCCGATATGTTTCGTCTGATATGCTCCGCCTGACATGTTCCGCTAAATATGCTATCCTTGAGTTGTGGTTTGAGAGCAAAACCTCTTTATGCTTTCGAGATAAGACAGCTTTCAAGACTAAATCATAGCTTTCAAGACAAGACGGCGTTCAAGATTAAGACAGCTTTCAAGACTAGACCTCTTATCAATATTGTACGGGAAAAAATATAGCGCTCCTATGGACTCGTAAAAGCGCAAGAGCCAAATAGTCATCATTATTTTACCGACTTAACGTCATGAAAAATAAAACCTCAAAGCCCCCCCGGCAGGCGTCGGAAAAACTTTCGCCTATATTTTTAGGTCGTAAGCTCCCTTCTTCTCACCAAAATGCGGCCATCAACCGACTCGACGAAAAGCACCTCGTAGCCTGGCGTCATCCTCAGGCCTGGGTGCCCGGCGAATT